>JAWUWD010000158.1:0-47510 GCA_034112085.1 Cyclobacteriaceae bacterium | reverse complement strand
CACATGTACTTAATTTCATGAATAGTAATTGGTGTAAAATTGTCCGATTATGAACATGACTTACTATATTCGAACACTTGCTATCCAGAAAAGATAGATATGTACATATACGGACACTTGGCACGGTTATCGCCAACCGTCTGATCACGCTAACCTAAAACCTATGACTGATAAGACCATTGGCAAAATATTAATCATCGATGATGATGAGGATGTATTATTAGCTGCCAAGCTGCTATTGAAAAAACACGCTCATCAAGTGATTATTGAGAAGAATCCAAAGAAAATTCCTTTCCTTCTCAACAATGACACGTACGATGTGATTCTGCTAGACATGAACTTTAGTAAGGATATCACTAGTGGTAAAGAGGGATTCTATTGGCTCAATCAGATCATGGAAAAGGATCCTCGAGCGGTAGTGATACTAATTACGGCCTATGGAGATGTCGAGATGGCAGTACGCGCACTCAAGGATGGCGCAACTGACTTCGTATTGAAGCCTTGGCAAAATGAGAAACTTCTAGCGACCATCTCCACTGCGATCAAACTCAAAAAATCTTACGTAGAAGTTGATCAACTCAAAAATGCAAAAAAACAACTTGAAGAGGACATCAACCAACCATTCAAGGATATCATAGGCAAAAGTTCTCAAATCAAAGAGGTATTTTCTCTCATAGAGAAAGTAGCTAAGACTGATGCCAATGTTTTGATACTTGGAGAAAACGGAACCGGAAAAGAGCTTATCGCGCGTGCGATACATCAACGATCTTTAAGAAAAGAAAATGTCTTTGTAGGCGTGGACATGGGAGCTATTACTGAGACCTTGTTTGAAAGTGAGCTCTTTGGTCATAAGAAAGGTGCTTTCACAGATGCGAAAGAGGATCGAGCAGGACGATTTGAAGTTGCTGACAAAGGAACTTTATTCCTTGATGAAATTGGCAATCTTAGTATGCCACTTCAGTCCAAATTACTGACTGTATTACAAAATAGAGAAGTCACTAGAATAGGTGCCAACAAAAGTCTTTCAGTAGATATTCGCCTTGTTTGCGCGACTAATATGCCATTGTATGACATGATCAAGGATAGTGGGTTTAGACAAGATTTACTCTACAGAGTCAACACAGTAGAAATAAGATTACCTGCGCTACGTGAGCGAATGGAGGACATTCCTTTACTCGCTAATCATTTCTTAGATCACTATGCTAAGAAATACAGGAAAAACACTAGTAAAATAGACTCTGAAACCATGGGCAAGCTGCAGAAATATCACTGGCCCGGGAATATTAGAGAATTACAGCATGCACTTGAGCGTGCTATCATCATGTCTGATAACTCGACATTAGAAGACAAAGATTTTCAATTCTTATTCCAGCAAGTAGGCAGTGAAGACTTAATCACTAGCAGTTTTAATCTTGACGAAGTAGAGAAGTCAATTATCCAGAAAGCAGTCAACCTGCACGCGGGTAACATCTCTAAAGCCGCTGAAGAGTTGGGACTAACTCGTGCCTCACTTTATCGCAGATTGGAGAAACATGGACTTTAAGAGTTTCAATTCTCAGCTAATTATTAAGGTGGTGCTAATTTGCGCTACTTCATTAGTCTTGATGGCATTCGTATACAATGATCAGGTTGTATTCATTCCACTGACTGCTGGGGTGTTGGGATGGCAAGGATATATGTTGATAAAATGGGTTGCAAAAACTCAACGCTCTATCCTTGACTATTTAAACTCTATCAAATTCGATGACTTAAGCAATACTTACAAAGGCGAATCCAATGAGTTTATTGATCAGTTGAACAATGCCTTCTCAAATGTATTAGGTAATCTAAAATCAAAAAGAAAAGAACAAGAAGCCGATTATCAATACATCAAGAATATTGTGCGTCATATTGGTATTGGATTAATTACTTTCAACGAAGCGGGCAATGTTCAGATCATCAATACGGCTGCTAAGAAGCTCCTCAAGGTTGGTAATATTAGCAATATCAAAGCGTTAGAAGCTGTGAGCATCCCACTAGTCAACACCTTTTCCAGGCTTACTACTGGTGGGCGAGATTTAGTGAAAATTGAAATTGGCGGTGAAATTGTGCAGCTGGCAGTATATGCTATCGAGCTGACCTTGCGCAACGAACAGTACAAGTTGATCTCCATTCAGAATATTCAAAATGAGCTAGAAGAGAAAGAAATGGAAGCTTGGCAGAATCTTGTAAGGGTTTTGACACATGAAATAATGAACTCGGTGACGCCAATCTCATCCCTTGCAGCCACAGTTAATTCTGGGTTAAAGGAACAACTCGTCAGTGGACAGGACATCAACGAAATCACTAAAGAAGAAGTTGAAGAGCTACACCTTGCCATCAATACAATTCAAAAGCGCAGTGAAGGGCTCATTAGATTTGTCTCTGACTTTAGGAATCTCACGCAAATCCCTATTCCAAAACTTTCAAAGATTGATGTCAGAGAGATGCTTGAGGAAATTGAAATATTACTGACTAAAGAACTCCAAGAAAGTAATATTAAGTTCTCTATCAAATCCGACCCTGAACGGTTAATACTGAATGCAGACAGAATGCTCATCGAGCAGGTACTCATCAATCTGATGAAAAATGCCATTCAGGCATTCGATGAACAGACGAATAGGCTTATTGAGATCAGTGCGTCTTTCAATGATAAGAATCGGCCGACTATATCCGTCAAGGATAATGGTAATGGCATCGATGAAGATGCGCTTGAAAAGATATTCATCCCGTTCTTTACTACCAAACAAACAGGTTCGGGAATTGGACTCAGCCTCTCCAAACAGATCATGCGCCAGCATCAAGGAACGATGGTTGTAAAATCAAAAATAGATGAAGGGACGGAGTTTATATTGAGGTTCTAATTAGAGCCAAGAATCACATTACTCTACTCAAACTTAGAATAAATAAAATGATTAAGGTTTTAAAAACCGATGCAACAAATCAAGATTTCATTACTCTTGTGAAGCTACTCGATGCTGACTTAGCTATACGCGATGGAGATGACCATGCATTTTATAACCAGTTCAACAGACTTGACATGATAAAGCACGTCATTGTTCTTTATCAAGATGGAGAGGCAATCTGTTGTGGAGCTCTAAAATCTTACGATCATCAAACGATGGAACTCAAACGCATGTACACTTCGAAACAGTGTCGTGGGCAAGGGATGGCCTCCTCAATATTACACGAACTCGAATCTTGGGCCATTGAACTCGGCTATACAAAGTTGATATTGGAAACTGGTGTAAGACAGCCCGAGGCTATAGGATTGTACAAGAAGTGTGGTTTCCAACAAATCACTAATTATGGACAGTATAAAGGCTTAGTAGATAGTTTGTGTTTTGAAAAATTATTGGTTAACCCAGCTTAAAAGATGTTTTTGTAAGTGCTGAAAGATCAAATTGTAGCGGCTTGCCCCAGCTGATGAATACACATACATTTAACAGAACATACAAGTAGAAATCTATTTTACACATTAAGATGTTTGGCATGGATATAAAACCAAATAGTAAATAATCAAAGATTGAATTATTTACTATCACCTAAAGAAAAAATTCTCACTCTACTATCAATTTTATTACTTTTGCGCTCTATTTAATTTTAGATATATGCTCATTCTTATTTCGCCTGCTAAATCTTTCGATTTTGAATCTCCTGCTCACACACAAAGTTCATCTGAGCCAGATTTTGTAGCTGAGTCAACCAGACTTATAAAAAAAGCTAGAACCTTTTCTAAAAAGCAGTTGGGTGAATTGATGAGTATCAGTCCAGATCTGGCGGATCTCAATGTTGATCGATACAAGAAATGGACACCAGAACCCAAGAAAGAAGCGACAAAGCAAGCCTTACTAGCATTCAATGGTGAAGTATTTCGTGGGCTGAACGCCAAAGGGATGAGCGAAGATGATCTTCAGTATGCACAGCAGCACTTACGCCTATTGTCGGGGCTTTATGGAGTATTACGTCCATTAGACTTAATCCAACCCTACCGACTTGAGATGGGAACAAAGTTAAAGTATTACAGCTACAATAATCTTTATCAATTTTGGGGGGATAAGATCACAAAGAGAATCAATGCAGATCTTGACGACTCTCAATGCATTGTCAACTTGGCTTCCGCAGAATATTACAAATCCGTAAATCAGCAAAAGCTTAAGGCAAATGTGATTACTCCTATATTCAAAGATTTCAGCAATGGGACCTATAAGATACTCATGACTTATGCCAAAAATGCACGTGGGGTAATGGCCAACTATATAATAAAAAACAGAATCAACGACCCTGAATTGATGAAATCATTTAATGAAAATGGATATGTCTATGATGTTTCACAGTCAGATGAGACCAACTGGGTATTTGTCCGTGGGTAAATAGGATGTCTATATCAGGTTGTTCGCGTAAGCGAACTTAATAAGGCCTACTAATGATGACGTTTTCGTTTTTCTGAAAATATTCTTACGATGTGTCTCTACCGTACGCTCACTAATAAACAGTTCTTCGGCTATAAGTTTGTTTGTGTATTCTTTGGATATAAGTTTGAGAATCTCACGCTCACGCTCTGTCAACAAGCGTTGCTCGTCTGGCTGATTAAGCCCTTGAATGAGCATATTATTGATGTCATTGCTTAGGTATATTTTACCATCCTTAATAGCATCTAGTGCGTTAAGCAATTCATCCTGCGAATCCTTCTTAAGCAGGTAACCATTGACTCCCTCCTTTAAGATTTCCTTGACCAAATGTGTTTCATCATGCATGCTCAACATTAGAATCTTCACTTCTGGAAGCATCCTTCTCACCGCACGGATCAATTCGAGACCATCCCCATCAGGCAGGTTGTAATCTGTAATCAATATATCTACCTCCTCTTTCTTTAGAAAATCAAGAGCACCAGATACTGTCCCCCTCTTTCCAACGACTTCAAAGGCCTCTGTAGATTTTAATATATTCTCCAAGCCATCGAGTAAAATAGCGTGATCGTCTACGAGTAATGTCTTCATTAAATTTATGCTTGGTTTGGCTCTCTTAAGATAGGATAAAATATTCATGCCCGAAATTAATGGACATTCAAATTGGAAAACATCCTAAGTTACAAGGAGATTGGTGTCCGTGCTATCACGTAGCTGTGGCATATGACTCCTTTGATTTTTCAACAGTTTGATAAGGTATATTTATAATCAGCGTTGATCCTTTTAGGCCAGGGGAAGTATCTATTTCCAAATCACCTTTAATTAAGTTAGCCCTAGAGTTCATGTTTTTCCATCCGTTACCCTTACCCTCCGTTAGCAATTCTTTATCAAAGCCTCGACCATTATCTTCGACAGTCAAAGTAAGTTCTTCCTCATCTCTAGTGAGCTGGATAGTTATACTATTCGCATTACCATATTTCAAGATATTATTAACCCACTCTTGTACTATACGATAAAGAGAGATTTCTTTCAAGTCGTCTAGCCGATCTTCAAAATCAAAAACCATGACTTCTACTGTAACCTTCCCAGATAAGTTGATTCGACCGCTAAACTCACGTAGCGCTGCTACTAATCCTTCTTGTACCAATGTATGAGGCATCAGGTTGAAGCAAATTCCTCTAAGCTCATCATACATCCCGTTCAGTATTTCTGTAGATTTCTCAAACAGCTCATTCTTTTTTTCCAATGAAGCATTGTCTTGCTTAATAGCTGAGACATTCATCTTCAAGACAGAGATCAGCTGCCCAAACCCATCATGAAGATCTGTGGCAAAGCGCTTCCGTTCCTTCTCTTGAGAGTCTATGACCGCATTGAGCTGTAACGCTCTATAATCAAGTTCTTTTTGTTGTAATAGCAATTCTTGTTTCTTACGTAATCGACTTCTTGTAAGTAAGGTAATAACGACAATTGAGATCAAGACAAGTATCAAACAAATCATAATTACCTGATTCATGACAATAGTAGATTCCTGCTCTGATAATTGTCTGTTTTGCACTATTAATTGTTTCTCCTTTTCTGTTGTCTCGTATTTTGTCTGAAGTTCTTCGATAGTTCTAGTGCGTTCGAGACTGAATAGACTGTCCTTACCAATATGATGTTCAGTGAGATTAGTAAAGGCATTTTCATAATCTTTCAAGCCATTATATGCAATTGCTGCTAATTTGACTGCATCTATCTCAAGATCCGTGGCATTTACATCGATAGCATAAGCCTTTGCTTTATTTGCTGCTGCCAGTGCATGCTCATATTTCTTCTGTAATAGATAGCTATTTGAGAAGGAATTTAAGGCGCTAGATAATTCGAAGAAATTTTGATGCTCTAAATGACCAACGGTTGCGAGTTTGTAATAATCTTCAGCAATAGAATAATTCATGAGACTATCATTGGCTATTGCTATGTTATGTTGAGAATAAGGTATATATCTTATATAACTCAATTCTTGGTATCCCTGAAGGGCTTTCTTTGAATAAACTATAGATTCTTCGAATCGTTTCATATTAATCAAAAGTGAACCAATATTACCATTCGTGATTGTTTCACCAAATTTACTTTCTACTCCCTCATAAATACTCAGAGCTTTTTCATAGTATTCTAATACCTTTTTATATGACTTTTGCTTTTTATAGACTATACCAATGTTCCCCAACACCATTGCAATATCATATTCATGCTCTGAATGTTGTTCATATAACTCAAGGGATAAAAAATATTGCTGCAATGAATTGTCAAACTTTCCCATCTCATCATACACAATTCCTAGATTGTTATAAGAGCTCGCCAATCCTAAGCTATCTTTTAATGCTATCTTGATTTGTATTCCATTTTTATGGAAAAATTCCGCACTATCTAGATTACCTAACGCTTCGTGAGTGCTGGCTAGTGAATTGTAAGCTGAGGCAATTGCCTTATCATCTTGCGCTTCTTTGGCATGAAAAAATGCTTGATTCGAAAAATATAGAGCACTATCAACATCTGAATTCCGATAATACCAGGCTAATTCATTTAAAGAACTGACTTTATCACGGTTTACTTGAGTCTTCATCAAAGACTTGATACTATCAATGGCATTCAAGGCATTATCTTGTGCCAAAATATTAATGGAGAAGCTTGATAATAGAGATAATAAAATAATGCTTGTTTTCATAAGTTAACCCTCAGAGGTACAACTACTTAATGATACGAGATTTTAAACAAAAAAAAAAGCTACACTTATGGTAAGTGCAGCTTTTTGACGTGTTGTGTTTCAATATCTCTATTTCACAAATCTTATTGTCATCGGGTATCTGTAAAATTCTCCTCTATCTGCTTTCATAGAAGCAATAATCACACATACTATGTCTGTAATAATCAATCCAAACAAAATTGGTATTCCTATGAGAACTATGCTTAGTAAAGCGGCTACTATTACATATATAAAAACAGACAATTGAAAATTAAGGGATTCTTTAGCGTGTTGACTGATTAAATCACTTTCATCCCTCTTGGTCAACCAGATTATCAATGGAATAATGAAGTTTCCAAATCCTATCACATAGCCCAGGAGTGTCCCCAAATGTGCTAAAAGCGCCCAATTCTTATCAGTCATATGATTTTACTTTTCAAATGTTGTGATTGTTTTTTCGATAATTTCACAACATTCATCCAATTGCGCCTCGGTCATTACCAAAGGAGGTGCAAATCTAATAATATTTCCGTGTGTTGGTTTTGCCAATAATCCATTCTCTTGCAAGGCCACACAAATATCCCAAGCCGTTGAACTTTCAGCAGTATCGTTAATCAATATAGCATTGAGTAACCCTTTACCTCTCACTGTATTTACAACATTAGAGCTTTCAATGAATTTATTCATTCTGTCTCTAAATCTTTCCCCTAATACTCGTGCATTCTCAGCCAATCTCTCATCTTTCACCACTTCCAAAGCAGCAACAGCTACCTTACAAGCAACTGGGTTCCCGCCAAACGTACTTCCATGTTGACCAGGTTTGATGACATCCATGATCCTGTTGTCCGCTAACACAGCAGAGACTGGATATACACCTCCTGAAATAGCCTTCCCTAAAATCAAAATGTCAGGCTGTACATAAGTATCCTTTTTCTCACAAGTAGATCCACAAGTACAGTCTCCACATACTGCCAACAGACTCCCTGTTCTTGCAATACCTGTTTGCACCTCGTCTGCAATGAATAGTACCCCTGCTTCTTTACACAATTCTGCCGTTTGTTTAAGATATCCTTCATCAGGCACATAAACTCCAGCTTCACCCTGTATTGGTTCTACTAAAAATCCAGCAATATTTTCTTCTTTTAGAGCTGTTGCTAATGCAGCAACATCATTATAAGGTATCTTTATAAATCCAGCCGTATAAGGGCCGAAGTTCTTACGTGCATCCTCATCGTTTGAGAATGATATTATTGTAGTCGTTCTTCCATGGAAATTATTTTCACAAACAATTATTTTCGCCTGATTTTCAGCAATTCCTTTCTTTTCGTAAGCCCACTTTCTACAAAGTTTGATTGCTGTCTCTACAGCCTCAGCACCTGTATTCATTGGAAGCACTTTTTCGAATCCGAAGAATTCTGTTACGTACTTTTCATATTCACCAAGTACATCATTATAAAATGCACGTGATGTTAAGGTTAAAGTTTCTGCTTGTTCCTTTAACGCGTTGACAATTTTAGGATGACAATGCCCCTGATTGACTGCCGAATAAGCTGATAAGAAATCATAATATTGCTTTCCTTCAGCATCCCAGACCAATACACCTTCACCTTTGGCCAATACTACTGGTAGTGGATGGTAGTTGTGCGCACCATACTTATCTTCTAACTCTATTGACTCTTGTGAGGTCAATTTTTGATTCATTACGGCTTCCATGATTTTTGCGGACTATGTTTGAAATAAATTTACACACCACTCGTCACGGAGAGCAGTCATCCTTTCCTCTTTTTGTACCGGAGAGAAATCATCCAAACGACAAATGTAGTAAATTCACCTTTTATATAAAAAATACTTTTGAAAGTGTTACAATTTATATTCCAATTGGCTTTGACAATTAAAAATCTTTTTCCGATATTTGCAAACCAATTTCAGAATTCGATATTCAAATTATATAATCATGTCTAGAGTTTGTCAAATCACAGGAAAAAAAGTGCAGGTAGGAAACAATGTATCGCACGCTAAAAACAGAACTAGGAGAAAGTTCTATCCAAACCTTCACAAGAAGCGTTTCTTTATTCCTGAAGAAGACGCATGGATAACATTAAAAGTGTCTACTACTGCATTGAGAACGATCAACAAGAACGGGATCACTGCTGTACTGAAGAAGGCTAGAAAAGAAGGAAATATCCTAGTGTAATCCGTTCCTGATCGAACAGGAACGAACACACATTAAAACATAAAGCTCCTGACAACTTCACAGTGTCGGGAGCTTCTTTTTATTACATAAAAATTGTTTTCAAATATTTTTTGCTGCAAAATTAGTTTTATCTATATTTGCAGTCCGAAATTTTAAGATTAAGAAAATGGCAAAAAGAGGCAACAGAGTACAAGTAATACTAGAGTGCACTGAACATAAGAACAGTGGAATGCCTGGTACGTCAAGGTACATTACGACAAAAAATAGAAAAAACACTCCTGACAGAGTTGAATTGAAGAAATTCAATGCAGTTCTTAAGAAATATACTGTTCACAAAGAAATTAAATAACCATGGCTAAGAAAGTTGTAGCATCGCTCCAGAAAAAAGAAGGTAAAAACTACGCCAAAGTAATCAAATCTGTAAGATCTGCGAAAACAGGCGCTTACATGTTTAAAGAGGAAATTGTAACTCTTGACCAAGTAAAAGGTGCTTTAGCAGACTGATAACTTCGCTTATCAGGTTATAAATATATGAAGTCCCTTTATTGGGACTTTTTTTTTGTTAATTGCGGAAAATTAAACCTATGGCATTATTCGGCAAGTTTTTCTCTAAGGAAAAAAAAGAGACATTAGACAAAGGCTTAGAAAAAACCAAACAAAGTTTCTTCTCTAAGCTTGGAAAGGCTGTTGCCGGAAAATCCACTGTGGATGAAGAGATTCTAGACGAACTCGAAGAAATCCTAATCACTTCTGATGTAGGTGTGGATACTACCATCAAAATCATAAACCGCATTGAAGCTCGTGTAGCTAAAGATAAATATTTGGGAGTTTCTGAGCTTGACAGGATCCTCAAAGAAGAAATAGCAGAACTCCTTTCCAGAAACAATTCATCTGATATTCAGAGTTTCGAAACCCCGTCAGAGAATAAACCTTATGTCATATTAGTAGTTGGTGTCAATGGCGTAGGGAAAACTACCACAATAGGGAAACTATCTGCACAATACAAAGCCGCGGGGAAAAAGGTTATACTTGGAGCTGCTGACACTTTCAGAGCTGCCGCGGTAGATCAGCTCAAACTTTGGGGAGAGCGCGTTGGAGTACCTGTTGTTGCGCATGGCATGAACACTGATCCATCAGCCGTAGCATTTGATGCAGTAAAGCAAGGGGTCGAAGAACAAGCAGATGTAATCATTATCGACACTGCTGGAAGACTCCATACCAAAATCAACTTGATGAATGAGTTGATTAAGATTAAAAGAGTCGTACAGAAATTCATTCCAGAAGCACCTCACGATGTGATGCTCGTATTAGATGGCAGTACTGGTCAAAATGCAGTGATACAAGCAAGAGAGTTTACAAAAGCTACAGATGTTACTTCACTGGCTATTACAAAGCTAGATGGAACTGCTAAAGGCGGTGTAGTCATTGGCATCTCTGATGAGTTTAAGATACCTGTGAGATACATTGGGGTTGGCGAAGGAGTTGATGATTTACAGGTTTTCAATACAACAGCCTTTGTTGACTCTCTATTCAACAAATAACCTCAAGAAGTCATCGCCAAGTGCTAGGCGAAAAACATCAACTTTACTCCAAAGCCCACTAAGGCCATCCCAACAAAGACATACATAGTCCTCATCACTTTCGGTGTCACTAGTTCTCTTAATTTGTGGGACAAATATACTTTGGTGATGTCCAGAGCAAAAACAGTTGCTAAGATGGAAGTAAAAAACACCATGATTTTATTTGGAGTGAAATCATAATCCACGGATGCAAGGCTCATAACCCCTAACCAGAAAAGCAATACTGCCGGATTTATTGCATTGATTAGAAAGCCCTTAAACATTTGCTTAACATAATTTGACTTGGTCATTGTTTCAGTGCCATTATCGTAAATCTTCGGTTTGGTGATAATCGTAATAATTCCAAATGTAATAATCACTAGTCCACCAACAAATGCCATTTGATCTTTCACAAGAGGGTTGTCAAAAAACTGAGATACACCTAAGTACGCCAATATGATATAGCACATATCACTTAACGATACGCCTATGGCCACGCAAACTCCAGCTTTGAACCCTTTTTGCAGACTAGTCTTCACCAATGCAAAAAACACTGGCCCAACTGCCACTGATAATATCAACCCAAAACTAATTCCTTTGATTACTATTCCTATCAAACCTTACTTTTCAAAAATGTCTTCCAATCATCGAGCTGCTCGTTTTTAAGCACGCGAGGGAATTTATTTTGCCCTCCTTCTTTTCCCATTGTCTTCATCCAGTCATAAAATAGTTGAATGGGCAACACCTCTACGAATACCTCCTGCAAAGCCGCTCCTCTCTCAACTTTGTAATCATCGTTTAGCCCCATAAGCACTTGATCAAGTCGCTCTTTAAGCCGCTGCTCATCGATTTGCTCATCAACCCCCAAATACCAGCGATGGGCAAAAAGCGTATCATTAGGCTCTCCTGTAACTGTGAATTCTTTAATACTTATATTAAATTCTTCAGCCACAATCTCGATAGCCTTATTCATATTATCAACTGACAAATGCTCTCCACATAAGCTCAAAAAATGCTTTGTGCGCCCAGTAATTACTATTTCAGCTTCATTTTTATCTATTATTTTCACCACATCACCAATTAGATATCTCCAGGCTCCTGCACAAGTTGATAAAAGTATTGCGTATTCCTTCCCCTCTTCTACCTCATTGATCATCAAGGTCTCTGCTCCTGGCAATAATTGATTTTCACTATCGAAATTCTGATCATTGAATGGTACAAATTCATAAAACATACCATTGTTGAGCACCAACCTCATGCTCTTAGTATCAGGGTTCGCCTGAAAAGCAATAAATCCTTCTGATGCCAAATAGGTTTCAATATAATGAATTGGCTTCCCTAACAATTTTCCAAACCCCTTACGATATGGATCAAAAGAAACACCTCCGTGCACATAGACTTCGAGGTTAGGCCATATCTCATGAATGTTACTGACTTGATGGTGACTGAGAATTTTCTCTATCAATATTTGAATCCATGCCGGAACCCCTACAATAATACTAATGTCCCACTCTCTTGCTTGCCGTACTATCTCACTAAGCTTTTCATCCCAAGCCACCGTCTGAGCAATCTTCTTCCCTGGCTTATAAAAGTGCTGGAACCAAAAAGGTAACTGAGCAGCTTGTATTCCGCTCAAGTCTCCTTCAAAATATCTACCGTTATAGTTGAGGTGAGTACTTCCACCCAACATCAATATTCCTCCTTGAAAAAATTTTGTAGGTAGCTCATATTTAGAGAGGGTTACGATCTGACGAATACTAGTCTTACGAATCGCCTTTACCATATCATCGGTAATTGGAATGTATTTGGAAGTAGCTTCTGACGTGCCGGAACTTAATGCAAAATACTTAACATCTCCAGGCCAACACACGTCTGACTGTCCTTCCTGACTCAAATGCCACCAATCATTATAGAGCTGATTATAATTATGGAGAGGAACTAGTTTTTGATATTGTTGATAAAACAATTGCGGATCACTGCTTTGGTAATGCTCTAATATAATATTGAATCCATATCGCTTACCAAATAGGGTCTCGCTAGCAGAAATCAGCAGCTTCTTAAGCTGATTTTTCTGCAACTCTTCCGGTGAAGTGTACTGTTGATCCAGACTTTCACGGATTTTTATCCCTTTTTTGATAAGTGTACCTAATATGGGCATCTAACATTCATTTATTCGAACAAAAGTATATATTTTTGAGGCATCACACGCTAAAGTAGAAAATGAATCTTAAAAAAAATATAGCAGGTTTTCAAGAAATATTACAAGGTACAAATTGCAAACTGATAGCAGTGAGTAAAACTAAGCCAGAAGAACTGCTGATGGAAGCCTATGATGCTGGTCAGCGGATCTTCGGAGAAAACAAGGTGCAAGAATTGGTTGGGAAATATGAAAACCTACCTAAGGATATTCAATGGCATATGATCGGTCACTTACAAAGTAATAAAGTTAAATATATTGCTCCTTTCGTTCATCTTATCCACTCAGTAGACAGTCTAAAACTCTTAAAAGAAATAAACAAACAGGGTGCTAAGAATAATCGAATTATTGATTGTCTTATTCAAGTCTACATAGCTGATGAAGACACTAAATTCGGGTTGAGTGAATCTGAATTGTTGGAATTAATACACAACGATCAATTTAAGGTGATGAACAATATACGTATCACCGGGCTGATGGGAATGGCGACCAACACAAATGATCAATCACAGATCAAAAGTGAATTTAGGTCATTGAAGACATTCTTCGACAAACTCCAAACAGAATTGAACATGAACAATGTAGAATTGAAAGAAATATCCATGGGTATGAGTGGAGATTATGATATTGCTGTGAAAGAAGGCAGCACCCTCATAAGAGTAGGAAGCTCCATCTTTGGATCAAGAAATAATTAAGCCTAACATAAAGTAAATGACCTCAAAAATAATCCTTTCGATCGCCTCCATTTCAGGAGCATTCGCTGTAGGCCTAGGCGCATTCGGTGCGCATGCTTTGAAAAGCAAATTAGAAGCATCTAACTTACTCAGTGCTTATCAAACAGCTGTCCAATATCATTTTTATCACACCTTATTACTTCTGGTTCTAGGGCTTTTGACATACAAACTTGATAGTGCTTGGTTAAATTACTCAAGCTATCTCACTATTGCCGGTATTGTATTGTTCTCGGGATCTCTCTATGTCCTTTCTCTAACTAATATAAAATGGATTGGGGCTATCACTCCGATTGGAGGACTTTGTTTTATATTAGGTTGGTTTTTTTTATTGATGGCAGTGGTGAAAAGTAGTTAGGTACTTCATCAATGTTTCACCTATTACTGCCTATTACAATCATTGAAGTTTCTCCTTGAGAGCTAGGAAGTTTTAGTCAGTACCAAGTGTAGGGGACTAACTTTTTTTTCTTGAGAACTTCACCCCCCTACATGTAATAAGTCATAACAAATAAAATTGCTATCTAGCCAACAATACAATCAACTCTTCCTGTAAAGTCTTACTCCGGTCTTTTGCGTACCATGTGTGCGCTGCAACTCCAAAGTCATCATAGGATAAAGCACCTTTTGACTTCATGTCCATCATTATATCTTGTACAGGTTTTGGTCGAGGGCCCCATTGTCCAATTTCATTTAGATCATTATCTAACATGATTAATTTCGGAATAGATCGACCCCCATTGGTTAGATATGCATCCATGACCTCCATATTCTCATCTCTCAAAAGTAATTTTAGGGAGATGTTAGGGTTAAGTGATGCCAATTTTGCGATAATCGGTAAGTTCTGCGCAGCATCACCACACCATGCTTCCGTGAGTACTACCCAATTGGTAGGCACTTTGATTGAAGTCAACATCTCAACTAGCTCTTCATTGGGCTTGAATATCTTATCCCATTTACTCATCCGCTGCGAGTTCAATTTAGTGTAATTCAACAGGCTCTCTGAATGATTGTCTCCAGTAGTCATATTCTGCTGTTGCAATTTTTCTATTAGCGCTCTATAGGATTCATAACTGATTCCCTTTTCAATATGTGCCGCAGTGATTGTTTGTACTCTTAATTCCATTTTTTGAAAATTTGCTCATTAAAAAAAGGGCTTCAGTGCCCTCTTACAACTTTGAAAAATGTCAACCAATTAATTAAGCAGATGGTTCATTTAGACCCTGCTCCCACACGACAAATGCTTCAATTTCACTATGGAGTTGTTTATACACCCACAATATCACTGCGAAATCATCCACTAATCCTGTGACTGGAATAAAATCCGCAATCAAATCCAAGGGCATCACAAAATATAAAAGAGCTGCTACCACCATCACAATACTCTTAAGTGGCACCTCTCTATAACTCCCGTTCACATACGCTTTTACCATGCGAATAAACACTTTAGCGTTCTCTATCAGTTTAGAATTACCAACTACTGACAATTTATCCTTAGATCGCTCAATTAGATGACCGAGCTTCTCATTATTCCCTATTAGATCTTTAGCTCGAGCTTGTGCTCTTTTGAAATACTTATTTTCAATTCTGCCTTCTCCCATATTTCCTCCTCGTTTAAAAAATGAAGGTATAAGTTAATAAATTTCTTTATAAATTAGAATACTTGACTAATCTCATTTTTTACCTCAATTAATGCATGTGCTATATTATCTGGTCGACTATGCACGATCTCCAATATCTGTTTCGACAAATCTATGGATGTTGCCTCTTTTCCAACTCGTTCTGCTGAATCATTGACGATAGTTACCAACTCCTCTTTAGCACTTTTAATCAGTTCCCAAACTTCGTTACTCATATATACTTGCTGTGAAACGTTGTGATTGTACTCTTCTCTTATTTCATTTAATATGATATGTTGAAACTCCTGAGAAGTAAATTCTCCAATATTAAGTCTTAAAATAAGGCTATTCGGTGAGATCCTCTCCAAAAACAAACACATACGCTCATATGCTTGTAGCCGATTTGGCAAAACTGCTTCAATACTTTTCCCTCTAATTTCGAGCATCTTTTTCTCCAATTCTTTGTTAAGGAAAGACTTAACCATCAAAAACATGGCGTATAGTACTAATCCTGCTGGCACTAATATCTTAGCAAACTCTAATAATTGTTCCATTCGATAATGATCTGTTTAGTCTTGTTTATATATCAGGAAAATTAAATAATTTTGAGGAACTATAGCTGATGACCTACATATAATTTATTTCATCAACATTATAACGTATTCCAAATAATATAGATATGTCTGACCCATTAAAACCTGTACAGTTAACTGATAAGGCCGCGCTAGAAGTGCGCAATATCATGCAGCACAAAAACATTCCTGAATCATACGGACTTAGAATAGGTATGAAGGGTGGTGGTGGATGTGGTGCTGGAATGTCCTACCTGATAGGATTCGACAAAAAGAAAGAAGGGGACCTATCTTACTTGGAAGGTGATATCCCTGTGTACATAGAGAAAAAACATATGATGTATCTTATCGGACTAGAGGTCGATTTTCATGAAGGTGCAGACGCTAGAGGATTCGCATTTATAAAAGCTGAGATAGAATAAATTAGACTGCTTTACGAGACCTGGTCAAGGTGACTTTTGCCTTACGGCATACTCCCTTTATCGGAGGGTTGAATTTTGATATTTCGACTGTGATAACCTCTATTTGGCTAAACTCTGCCATTACCTTGTCAACAATACGATTCCCAACATGTTCGAGCATTTTTGAAGGAATCATCATTTCATGTTGAATAACCTTATAAAGCACCTCATAATTGATAGTACCAGAAAGAGAATCTGTCTTAGCTGCATCAGAAAGATCAGATGCTACTTCAATATTGACCTCGTATTTGTTGCCAATTTTTCGCTCCTCCTCATAATACCCATGATAAGCGAAAAACTCAATCCCTTCAAGTGCAACTTTACCCATTAATCTATTTCGTCAAAAAATGACTTGTTTTCTGAAGATTGAGATTTATCATTTCCTGATGACTGATAATCAATCTGATGTCCTATATCCTTTGCTGCATCAGCCTTGTCTGTATTCTTTTCTTGTGAGATAGTAGCCTCCTTTTCAGTTTCTGATGATTGGACAGGTTCCATCTTACTATTTCTTAGTTTGAAAGTGGTCGAGATACTTTTAGCTTTCATTATTTGTTCTTCAAGGTCGAATTGCTTGCCTTGATTATTGACGCGTTCTACTTTCTCTAAAGCTTCTTGTGAAAACATTTTAATATTAGATAGCAAGTCATCTCTGTAGTTTTCTAACATTCGATAAGTCTGACCTAATGTTTTCAACTGTTCCTCCATCTCTTCCACTGCATGTCGGGACTGAATATCAGCCTCCTCCATCTTGTCTTTTGCTTTGGTTTCTGCTTCATTGAGAAAAGCTTCAGCTCTTATTTGTGATTCTCTGAGATGAAGTTCAGCTGCCTTCTCCGCTTGATCTATCATGTTCGCACCTGTATCTTCAGCTGTCTTAAGTGTACGAAATAATGAACTTTCTACTTCTCTCAACTTTTCAACTTCCTTTTGAGAAGCTTCCAGTTTGATCTTGTACTCCTTATTCTCATCCAGCACGCGTTCCCATTCTTGGGACAAGGACATAATATAAGCTTCTACTTCTTCTTTGTCGAGCCCTCGAAACGCCTTTTCAAATGTCTTTTGCCTTATTTCTAATGGAGTAATCTTCATGGGTCCAATCTACTTTATATTTACTGGAAATATACTCAATTTATATACAAATGGTTGTCCTATGACTTAACCGTAGCCATGCATTTCAATTCAATAGCTATCGGTGTAGGCAAACAATTGATCTCTACAGTCGTTCGGCAAGGCTGGTTATCTTTAAAATATTCAGCATATACACGATTATATATTTTGAAATCATCTCTCATATTTGTCAGAAATACTGTCACATCAACTAGCTCCTCCCAGCTAGACCCTGAAGCTTCCAATATCAGTCTAACATTTTTAAACACTGAATGACACTGCGCTTCTATATCGTAAGAAGAAATATTACCCTTTTCATCCAACTCTACACCTGGAATCTTCTTAACCCCTCTTTCTCTTGGCCCAACTCCCGATAAAAAAAGTAAATTCCCCACTTTACGCGCGTGAGGATAGAGCCCAACTGGCTCTGGTGCTTTATCCGAATTTAAGATGGTGTGATCTGACATTTCCTTGAAATATTTAACAACAAAAGCCCTGACAACATTATCAGGGCTTAAATTTAAAGAATTCGTTTATTAATCCACTACTTGTAATTCGACATTTTCAAATCGAATATCCCCCACATCATCTAACGCTATGTTGACAATACTATCCTTATTGATAGTTCCTGCGAGTATTTGCTTTGACAATTCATTGAGCACCTCTCTCTGAATAACTCTCTTCAGTGGACGTGCACCAAATTGCGGATCATAGCCAAGCTTTGAAAGCTTATCTAAAACCGCCTTATCAGCGGTAATTGACATACCATTTTCAGCTAACCTTTCTTGAACCAAAGCAAATTGAATATCAATGATCTGTCTAATATTATCTTTACTCAAAGGCATGAACATAATCGTCTCATCTATTCTGTTCAAAAATTCTGGTCGAACGGATTGTTTCAACTGATTGAATACCTCATCCTTTGTTTTGTCTATTACATCGAAAAGATTGTCTTCAGTGATTGTTGCAAAATTCTGCTGAATTGTATCCGCTCCAATATTGGTGGTCATAACAATGATGGTATTCTTAAAGTTGGCTATGCGCCCTTTGTTATCAGTCAATCTCCCATCATCCAATACCTGTAACATTATGTTGAACACATCTGGATGTGCTTTTTCGATTTCGTCCAGTAAGATCACCGAGTAAGGCTTTCGCCTAACAGCTTCGGTCAACTGACCACCTTCATCGTATCCTACATATCCTGGAGGTGCTCCAATCAATCTGCTTACCGCATGCTTCTCTTGATACTCTGACATATCTATTCGTACCATAGAATGTTCATCATTGAATAGATAATCTGCCAAAGCTTTCGCCAACTCTGTCTTACCTACCCCAGTAGACCCCATAAAAATAAACGACCCAATAGGTCTTTTAGGATCTTGTAGCCCCGCCCTACTTCTTCTCACAGCATCGGATAATGCCGTAATAGCCTCCTTCTGTCCAGCGACTCTTTTGCCCAACTCATCCTCAAGATGAAGTAGTTTTTCTCGGTCACTCTGTAACATCTTGGAGACTGGTATCCCTGTCCACTTGCCTACCACTTCAGCTATATCTTCCGCATCAACCTCCTCCTTGAGCATCGCACCCACTTGCATCAAACTCATCTGAGTTTTAAGATTTTCTAGATTTTGTTGACTTTTCACGATCTTACCATATCTGATTTCCGCTACCAACCCAAGATCTCCTTCGCGTTCCGCTTGCTCAGCCTCATGCTTATATCTGTCGATACTCTCCTTCTCTCCTCTGATGCCTTGAATGACGGCTTTCTCATTCTCCCACTTAGCCTTAAGTGAGTTTCGCTTTTCTGTTAAAACTGCCAATTCAGCATTGATCCCGGCCTCCCTTTTCTTATTCTTCTCTCTGCGCATGGCTTCACGCTCTATTTCAAGCTGCATGATCTTTCGTTGCAATTCATCAAGCTCTTCTGGAAGAGAATCTATTTCTATTCTAATCTTAGAAGCTGCCTCATCCATTAAATCAATAGCTTTGTCTGGCAAATATCTATCAGATATATACCTGCTAGAAAGCTCAACGGCTGCAATGACTGCGTCATCTTTCACCCTAACTCCATGATGTACTTCATATTTCTCCTTAATTCCCCTAAGTATTGATATTGCATCTTCATTCGTGGGTTCATCAACAGTGACTGTCTGAAACCTACGTTCGAGGGCCTTGTCTTTTTCTATATGCTTTTGATACTCCTTAAGTGTAGTTGCCCCTATTGCATGAAGTTCTCCTCTTGCTAAAGCAGGCTTAAGCAAATTAGCAGCATCCATAGCTCCGTCTCCTCCTCCCGCTCCAACCAGTGTATGAATTTCATCAATAAACAAGATGATTTCTCCTGCTGAATCTTGTACTTCTTTAATCACGGCTTTTAGTCGCTCTTCAAATTCACCTTTATACTTGGCTCCCGCAACTAACAAGCCCATATCTAATGATATGATTGTTTTTGATTTTAGGTTTTCAGGAACATCACCATCGACTATTCGCTGAGCCATTCCTTCTACTATTGCCGTCTTACCTACTCCCGGCTCCCCCACCAACATCGGATTGTTTTTCGTCCTTCTGGACAATATTTGCAGTAGTCGCCTAATCTCTTCATCCCGTCCTATCACAGGATCGATCTTTCCTGACTTTGCTTGCTGATTGAGGTTGATAGAATACCTCGCTAAAGATTTATATTTAGATTCCGCATTTGGATCATCTACCTTCTCTCCTCCTCTCAATTCTGAGATGGCAATAATAAGATCTTTCTTAGAAAACCCTTCTTCGTTCATCAATGTCGATAACTTCCCTTTTACCTCGAGTAATCCCAAGAGTATGTGTTCGATAGCTATATATTCATCGGAAAATTCTTTCAAAAATTTTTCAGCACGCGAAAGAACAGCAGCACTATCATTAGAAAGATAAGGCTGCTGTCCGCTCACCTTAGCATAAGAGTCCGATAACGACTTCAGCTTATTAGATAGTGTCTGCCCATTAACCCCACTTTTTTTTAATAGAAATGAAATCACATGTTGATCACTTTGAAGAATCGCTTCCAATAGATGCACAGGCTCTATCGCCTGCTGTCCTGCTTCGCTGGTTAGTTGTCCCGCTGTATTTAATACTTCCTGTGATTTTACTGTATATTTATCAAAATTCATGACTGTTTCTTTTATTCAATTATAATTAATCAAAAGAAGCGCCAGTTCATTAATTAAATGAAAACATGATTTTTTGTCACTATTTTGAATGAAAACCATTAAAATATAGACAAAATGTCTGCAAATCATCTTCTCTCCTTATGAAAAATGAAATTCCAAAAATTCTTCATAGCTATTCGACAGGGAAACCCTTCACAAACTGTGTCGATTGTAGTAAAGATCTTTTAAACAGTAATGAGGCATACTTTATAGAAAAAGTTATTCGTCAATACAACAAAAATGGCTATACCGCTAAAGACATAATCTTCGAATATGCCATGTGCACTACTTGTGCAGAAGATATTAAGAAAGAATTTTCTGCCGCTTCTAAAAAGGCTATGAACAATTATTTCGCTGAAATCAATCCGCACTCTTCCAGCGATGAAAACTTAAATTGTATGGTAAAAGGAAAGCCCGTTGAAGAATATCAAGAGTATCAAATATTTTCTCTTTGCCAGGGGAAGTACATGTTGACAGATCAGCCCTTTGCCATTGGGCTAGAAGCTCTTGAAGAGCTAAGTGCAGTCATCTCCATTGAAACTAAAGATGAACTCAACAGAAGAATGGGCAAATATTTTGGGACACCTCCAGAATTGGAAGAGTTAATTCCAAATCATCGTGTACCATTACTTATTTAGAGTGACTTTGCATTAGATATGGCCTTATCCATATCATTATCAACTAATATTATTTTATCCTGCTCAGATCGGAGATATTTCATTACTACTTCGTGTGAAAGCGTATCAGCCGGAGGTCTAAAAGCACGCATCCATACCATCATTTTTTTGTTCGCACTTTCGAGTGTCTCTTCATTTCTCACTAACTCAGCTATTCGACCATTTAGTGACTCATCTCCAAGATCCCTAAGCGAATCGGCTTCTTTGATCGTTAAACTCTTCAAGTTTACGATCGTTTGCATTTTAAGCATAGCAACGTCATGAATCTCGATAACTTCCTGATAAAGCTCGTCCCTAATTTCTCCTTCTGACTTCGGCTGATCAGCCACTACTTCAGAGGGATTATTTGAAGGTCCACAACTGGCGACTATGATTAACGCTAATGATAGAAATGATTTTAGAAGTCTCATGTGTTTTGGGTTTATAAGTTGACAACTTATGTGCTTAATATGAGTAAACAAAAAATCCCAAGCGATTTGCTCAGGATTGCTTCATTTATAATTTTTAGAAACTTAAATAAGGATGGCCATGCCTGTCAATTGACTTGACACCTTAAGATTCGCGCTAGAGATAGCCTCTTGATTGAGCTCAAATTTAAGTTTCCCATTTACGGTCTTAAAATTGATGCCACTCCCTTTTTTACCCATTCCTGATCTATCTGTGATTACTAAAGTCGACTTACCAGCGAGCTTACTTTGAACCTCATCAAACCCTCCACTTTTACTCTTACCAATATACAACACATGGCAATCTACTATCTCTTCAGTTGAGCTAAATTTCTTGATTACAATTTTTTGCGATCCTTTCGACTTAGTTCCATACCACTTGTTCAGCGTCTCATGAACCTTACTCTCACCTAATACTCCTATGACAAAATCACCTGAATTAGATGCAGGAGGCCAATTCACATACTTCATAAAGTTATATACCATCATAGAGTGTATCTCCTGAATGGATCGTTCTTGTGCTGTGGCGTGGAAGGCCCCAAAAACAGAGGCTACTATTACAAGCACTATCTTAATACTTTTCATTACTTATTATTTTTTATTACTGGTAATCAAATACCAATCCAAAAAGTCAAAAATTAAGGCTATTCAATTTATTGCAATCCCAAAAGTAAAGTTTAATGCTTGTATTTCATAATTGAAGCATCACTTTCTAGGAGTTTACTACTGCAATCAGGCAATAAAACCACACGGCATAGATCACGTGAAAAGCCCTAAAAACAACCAGCTCCCAGGGCATGATTCTAAATTAATTGAGAATCGATATGAAGTCTTAGATTATGATTGCCATACCCGTCAACTGGCTTGACACCTTCAGATTGGCACTCAGCATAGTAGCCTGATTTAGCTCAAACTTCAATTTATTATTTACAGTCTTAAAATTAATCGCACTTCCTTTTTTTCCTAAACCTGATTTGTCTGTAACTATCAAAGTAGATTTCCCTGATAAGGCAATGTTTATTGATTCAAAAGCTGAGCTCTTTGACCTCCCGACATATAACACGTGGCAAGCACTCATGTCATCAGAAGGGTTGAATTGTTTAATCATTATTTTTTGTGACCCTTTCGACTTTGTACCATACCATTTTTCGAGGGTGTTGAATACTTCTTTATCTCCAACGACACCAATTATAAAGTCGCCAGAAGCAGATGTTGGTGGCCAATGAATATACTTCATAAAATTGTATACCATCATGGAGTGAATCTCAGGCATAGACCTCTGTTGTGCAGAAGTATTGATAGTGATTACTCCTATTAAAATTAGAATAGAAAATATTTTTTTTACTTTTTTCATATCGCCAGCAGTCTATTTCGTTATTGCTCGACACAAAAGTAGGGGGTATTAAATTCACCACATTGTCTAAATAATACTAAATCTAGCTGGCGTAAGATCACAGAAATCAATGTTACTATAATTCAAAAACTCTACGCTGACACTAAAGAGTTAGGGCTAATTACTGACTTTTTAATGACTATTAGTATATTAAAATAAACTATTCTATTATAAATGCCTAAAATGAAAATTCATTACATCAGAAGTATCTTCCTCCAACAATGAAATTCGGGTATATTAATCTATAATTTTCCCCAATTCCCTAAAATTTAATGAGAAATAATATTAATAATTCAGCAATAATCTACTTGATATACCTGAAATCATGATCAGACTTCAACTGAATCAAAAACTCATACATGAGTTTGATCACATTCTGAACATCCTTTTCATGTACAGTTTCCACAGTCGTATGCATATACTTAAGCGGTAGAGAAATCAATGCCGAAGCAACCCCATCATTGGAATAGGCAAACGCATCCGTATCAGTCCCAGTAGCTCTGGAAGCAGCAGCCCTTTGAAAAGGCACTTTATTTTCTTCAGCTACTTTGATAATCATATCAAGTACATTATTCTGAACTGCGGGTCCATAAGTAAGTACCGGGCCTAAACCTGCTTTTTGATAGCCACTTACTTTCTTGTCATACATTGGAGAACATGTATCATGACAAACATCTGTGATAATAGCCAAGTCAGGTTTGATCCGTTCGGCTATCATTTGAGCTCCACGTAGGCCAACCTCCTCTTGAACAGCGTTAACAATATAAAGTCCAAATGGTAATTCTTTCTTATTCTCTGAGAGCATTCGTGCTACTTCTGCAATCATAAACCCTCCCATACGGTTGTCCAACGCACGTCCGACAATGTAATCTTTGTTGAGGATCATCAATTCATCCTCAAAGGTGATCACACACCCTACATGGACTCCAAGTTTCTCGACTTCCTCTTTAGATGAGCAACCTACATCTATGAAAATATTTTTCAGCGTTGGCGCTTGTTCTTTCTCTCCACGCCTTACGTGAATTGCAGGCCAACCAAATATTCCTTTTACAACACCTTTTTTTGTGTGAATATCTACCCGCTTAGATGGCGCAATCTGATGATCGGAACCACCATTTCTCGTTACATATATATAACCATCATCTGTTACATAATTCACAAACCATGATATCTCATCAGCATGTGCCTCTATGACCACTTTATATTTACTTTCAGGATTGATTACTCCTACTACAGTACCGTAAGTATCCGTAAAGTATTCGTCTATATATGTCTTGATATAATCCAACCATATATGTTGACCAGATGTCTCAAACCCAGTAGGGCTTGCATTATTAAGATATTGCGTTAGGAATTTCTTACTGTTCTTATTCATAGTGATGATCGATTCGTCTTAATTACAAAGGAATATTACCGTGTTTTTTCTTTGGCAGTTTATCTACTTTATTCTCGAGCATTTTGAATGCTCTAATTAACTTTTCACGAGTGTTTTCTGGCAAAATAACTTCATCTACATATCCACGATGAGCTGCTCTATAAGGGTTTGCAAATTTATCAGTGTATTCATCAACCTTTTCTTGAAGCTTAGCCTCTGGATCACTTGCATCTGCAATTTCTCTTTTAAAAATAATCTCAGAAGCACCTTTGGCTCCCATTACTGCTATTTCCGCTGTTGGCCAAGCATAATTCATGTCTGCACCAATATGTTTAGAGTTCATTACATCATATGCGCCTCCATAAGCTTTTCGTGTAATCACCGTTACTCTTGGGACTGTAGCTTCACTGAATGCATATAGTAGTTTTGCTCCATTCGTAATGATACCATTCCACTCTTGATCAGTTCCGGGTAAGAAACCTGGAACATCCTCCATTACCAACAATGGAATATTAAAGCAATCACAGAATCTCACAAACCTGGCAGCTTTAGTACTGGCATCTATATCGAGAACACCTGCCATTGACGCGGGTTGATTCCCCACCACACCTATACTTCGGCCAGCTATTCTCGCAAACCCTACCACTATATTTTCAGCAAAGTCCTTATGAACTTCCATAAAACTATCTTCGTCCACAATCCCTTCGATCACCTCTCTCATATCGTAAGGTTGATTAGGATTATCTGGAATAATACCCGCTAATACATCTCTCTTCTCATTGCTCAATTCATATGGATAAATCGGAGCATCATCTTCACAGTTTTGAGGCATATAACTCAAAAGTGCCTTGATATTATTGATACACTCCACTTCATTAGGAGCAGTAAAATGAGTTACTCCGCTTTTGGTACTATGAGTACTGGCTCCTCCCAACTCCTCTGCAGTTACATCCTCTTGAGTCACTGTCTTCACTACGTTCGGGCCAGTCACAAACATGTACGAAGTATCCTCAACCATCATAATGAAATCAGTAATCGCAGGAGAGTAAACTGCTCCCCCAGCGCAAGGCCCCATTATGCCTGATATCTGGGGAATGAGCCCAGATGCTAATGTGTTTCTATAAAAAATATCTGCATAGCCCCCCAAAGAGACTACACCTTCTTGAATTCTAGCTCCACCAGAATCATTGAGACCGATAACAGGGGCTCCGTTCTTCATTGCTAAGTCCATAATTTTCACAATCTTCTCAGCATGAGTTTCTGACAAGGACCCACCAAAAACCGTGAAATCCTGAGAAAAGACATAGACCAATCGCCCATTGACATTTCCATAACCTGTGACCACACCATCACCTAGATAATACTCTTTGTCGAGCCCAAAGTCCTTACATCGGTGCATCACAAACTTCCCTATCTCCTCAAAAGTATCTTCATCCATTAATAAAGAAACTCTTTCTCTCGCTGTCAACTTCCCCTTCTTATGCTGAGAAGCAACTCTCTTTTCTCCGCCACCTAGAAGCGCTTCTTCATTTTTACGAGCAAGTATTTGATTCTTTTCTTCCTTTGTAGGTAAGGTATATTCCGCCTTTTTATTCTCCATAATAGATACTATTTACAATCTCTCAAATATACAAAGTCAACTGGAAGATACCAGTCAGAAGATGCAATCCTGATATAAAAATAAAGGTCAAGTGATTTACTAGACCTTTATTTTTATATCAGGATTGCATAAATGTTTACAGCCCCATTACTTGCTTGTTTTTCGGGTACTTCACCTCAAAACTATAGTTAACTTTCTTATCCTCTCCAGCGTTTAGTTTGACCTTCCATTTCAACATTCCCGTTGACTTATCCCAAGTAGCTCCTTCTGCAGAAACTTCAGACACCTCGATATCGCTGTGAGAAGAAACTGGTATTTGATCTTCTATCAATATACTGACTGGAATATTTTTAGTGTTTCTAACAGAAATTTCATAAGCATATGCTTCTTTTTGATTGGAGCCTATCAGTTTCTTACTAGTGAAGTTCTTGACTGGCTTCCTTTCTACTACTATGTGCTTATCTCTTCCCAATGAAAGCTCCAAAGTGTCTCTCACATTGTTAGTGTCTATAAAGGTCTTTCCAACATAAGTTCCTTCAAAAAACAAATTAGCCTGTCCTGCCAATAGGTCATATTGATCCCAATTCGTAAGCTTGGCGATTAAAAACGCACTATTATCAAGTTTGGGTGCAACTGCATAAGTATAAGAGGCTTCCAAAATTTCCTTTTTGATATCTACCTTAGTTGCTTTCCCACCTGTACGCACAGTGTAAGGAATACTGATGTCAAATTTCGTATTCAAAGTGGTCTGTGTGGTCTGCGTATAATCCGCCACTGTAACTATTTCTTCAAGCATCTCGGATTCTGCATCGGCTACTGAAAACTGTCCAGCTTTCTCTTTCTTTATTGTTTGACTTCTAGACATTGTTTTATTCTCATATAACATCGGCCTTTCAAAATCCAGTAACCAAGGAGTCACTGAGGGTTTCACATTACTCAAATTTGGATTGGCTGTAGAAAGAGTAAGTTTCACATCTTCCCAATTCACTCCCGTACTCTGTATAATATTGGCTTTATAGTTAAGTTCAATTGGCTGATCAGTACCTGTTGATCTCAAATCATATGTCGGATGCCAGCTTGCGTTGTAGACAACATAGCTCACTATCAAGTTAGCGTTACCTGCTTTAGAAGCAGATACTTCGACAATGATACTACTTGTGTTTTTTTTATAATAAGCATTCCACTCAGTGAGTTGCTTTTGTATAGCTTTTTGACGTTTCGAATGAGATAGTATTTTTTGATTGGCAGTTTTTTCCTTTCTAGTAAGTTGTAATAATCTTCCGCTATAAAAATCTGCCATAGCTTTTAGCTCACCTACTGTTATACCTCTCTCTTTTCCTGAGATGACTTGATTACTTGCAAGTAATGCCTCTTCCTTTTTATATATACTCTTAAATACTTCTTGTTCATTGATTTGACTCTTGTAGTAAGCCAGTGAATCTTTGAGTACTTTCACCTGTTTAGGTTCGTCTAGATTAGTCAAGTAATTTCGCTCATGGCGAATGCCTAGTATAATCAAAACACCTTTAACTTTAACTTGAATGCTATTGGGGTCAATCTGAGCTGATAAACCAGTGAAAACTAATTCCGTATTCCCCTTTTTCAATGATGTCCTGGCCTCTCGGGTTATTTGTGCTTTATTGGTGAATACCGTGACCTCCTTTATTTCACTTATGGTATTTTGTTTTTGCTGAGCCATGGCACCAAAGCAAAATCCAACTATCAGAATAAGCGTTATTAGTTTTCTCATCATATCTAATTTATAGCAATTTCTTGCTGATTAATAATTCTTTCCATAAGGATGCTCGCTCCAACCAATTTCCATAAAAAGAATTAATATTTAGCTGCTTTTTAAATAATTCTACGTTGTTCGGTTATTCTGACTTCGATAAAACGGCCAAAGAAAAATAAAATTAACAGAGAACCGGACCTAGTAAGCTTGTACCGATATTGTTGATTTCTTATTTTTGTGCCTTGATAGATTTTTCATTGAAATAGAGATTACTACTTATGTATTCATACGAGCATTTATTCAAATTCACAAGGTCAGTATTCACCAAAATGGGTTGTAACGCAGTGGACAGTAACCTGGCTACTGAAGTCTTGCTCAATGCCGACATCAGAGGTATAGATTCACATGGAGTTGCTAGATTGATTGGATATGTGAGGTTATGGAAGGCTGGCAGAATAAACCCCACACCTAATATCAAAATAGTGCATGAAACACCTAGCACTGCAGTGGTAGATGGAGATGCTGGATTAGGATTGGTAGTAGCCCCATATGCCATGAAGATAGCTATCGAGAAAGCAAAAAATGTAGGTACTGGATGGGTTTCTGTTAAAAACTCAAACCACTTCGGAATTGCAGGTCATCATGCGATGATGGCTTTAGAGCACGACATGATAGGTATGGCGATGACAAATGCTAGCCCACTTGTTGCTCCAACTTTCTCAACAGAACGTATGCTCGGCACTAACCCAATAGCAGTGGCAATTCCAGCTAATAAACAACCTGCTTTTGTGGCTGACTTAGCAACTACGACTGCCGCCAATGGAAAGCTCGAAATCCTACAGCGTAAAAGCGAACAAGCGCCTGATGGTTGGATCCAAAATAAAGAAGGTCAAACGTCTACTAACCCTCATGAATTGAAAGAAGGTGGAGCGCTATTGCCTCTTGGAGGAGATAGAGAGCATGGCAGCCATAAAGGATATGCGTTGGGATCAATCGTAGATATATTTTCCGCAGTATTATCTGGAGCAAATTATGGGCCTTGGGCGCCACCATTTGTCAGCTTCCTGCCCATGTCAGACAATCCTGTAGGTGAAGGTCTAGGCCACTTTATTGGTGCTATGCGTATAGATGCATTTCGTCCTGCTGATGAATTCAAAAGTCACATGGACAATTGGATTACTCGATTTCGTAATGCCGATGTGGCTGAAGGTCATGAGCGTGTACTAATTCCAGGAGACCCTGAAAGAGAAATGGTAGACGTAAGAATGAAAGATGGCATTCCTCTCAATGATAATGTTGTAAAAGACTTACAGGAAGTTGGTGATGAGCTTGGGGTAGATTTCTAAAACCCTAAGTTTATACCCCCACTGATTCGTAGTGGACTACTATAAACACCATTAATATCAGTTGCATCATAAGACAGATTATACATGACAATCATAGTGAAAGCTGCATTGGCATTGATAGGTTGTGAAATACCCCCTCCTACAAAAAAACTAGTTAATGATGATCTTTCGCTTTCTACTGCACTTGTCAGGATCTCATAATTTAAATACTCATACTCTGCTTGTAAGAACAGGGGTGATTTGATTCGGTATCTAGTAAATACTGAAGTTCCATAATTATTACTAGACAATGCCGGTGTAAACAATTTATACTTAGTGTATTGATATTGAATCCCCAGTCCGGCTGAAAAGTCATTGGTAACACGATATCCAATAATTGGTGCTACTTGGATATTCGTAATGTCTCCAAACTGAAACCCTACGTTACCACCAGTATAGATTCTATCAAGTATTGAGGATCTATCAGATATTTCTTTATCTGTTTGCGCGTATATATTCGTAGTGAATGTTATTAAACTGACGATAAAAAGAGATGAGATGTAATGTTTCATGATATTATTTTTCTTCACCTACCACAACGAAGATATCCTCTGTAGGTTTTTTCATTAGGTATTTTTCTCTCGCAAATTTTTCCAACAACTCCTTATTACTCATCAATTCTTCTCTATCTTTTTTCACATCCACAATGCGCTCATTGTAATATTGTTTTTCCTCTTCCAAATTTGTCAACTTGCTTCCAAGCCTATATTGGGTCAGCAAATCATTGGAATCAACAAATACAATCCACAACAGAAATGCAGCTCCTATCAGGAAATAAAAATTTTTAAAGATTGGTGGTATTTGTTTTAACATCGGCTACAAGTTAAGAATAAGAGCTGAAAAAGTCTAGACATAAAAAAAGATGCTAGAATAGTCATTCTAGCATCTTTCATATCAATATAACTATATCACTTCTGAGGGAATGCAGCTGTCTCAGCTAGTTCTTCTTCTATCCTCAATAATTGATTATACTTTGCCATGCGATCAGAGCGAGAAGCAGATCCCGTTTTTATTTGCCCAGCATTCGTTGCTACAGCAATGTCAGCTATCGTTGAATCTTCTGTCTCCCCAGACCTGTGTGAGATAACAGCAGTGAAACCAGCCTTATGTGCCATCTCGATAGCATCCAATGTTTCTGATAGGGTGCCTATCTGATTTACCTTAATCAAAATAGAATTTGCAGATTTTTCTTCAATCCCCCTTTTCAAGAAATCTACATTAGTCACAAATAGATCATCTCCGACCAACTGACATTTGTCTCCAATTTTTGCTGTTAGCATAGACCAGGCCTCCCAGTCATTTTCATCACAGCCATCTTCGATACTATCGATTGGGTATTTTTCAGCCAGAGACGCCAAGTAGTCTACTTGCTCTTGCTTCGATCTTACTTTGCCAGTTTCTCCTTCAAACTTTGTGTAATCATACTTTCCATCAACGTAGAATTCAGATGCAGCGCAGTCTAATGCGATAGTAATTTCTTCACCAGCCTTGTATCCCGCTGACTTGATCGCATTGAGCACACTTTCAAGCGCCTCTTCGGTTCCTCCTGAGAAATTAGGTGCAAAACCACCTTCATCACCAACAGCAGTACTTAACCCCTTATCTTTTAAGATTTTCTTCAAGTGATGAAAAACCTCTGTACCCATCCGTATTGCTTCACTAAAAGTCTTTGCGCCAATAGGACGAATCATAAACTCTTGAAAAGCAATTGGCGCATCGGAGTGAGACCCCCCATTGATAATATTCATCATTGGTACTGGCAATTGATGAGCGTTAGCCCCTCCAATATATCTATATAGTGGCATTCTCAACTCAGCCGCTGCAGCTTTAGCAACCGCAAGAGAAACACCTAATATGGCATTCGCACCTAATCTTCCTTTATTAGAAGTGCCATCCAGTTCAATCATTATTTTATCAAGTAATCTTTGCTCAAAGACAGAAAAACCAACTAGTTCTTCAGCAATATCCGCATTGACATTCTGAACAGCGCCTAAAACTCCTTTACCTAAATACCTTGACTCATCGCCATCTCTCAACTCTACTGCTTCATTTTCACCAGTAGATGCTCCAGAAGGAACTGCAGCTCTACCAGTTACTCCATTAGATGTAGTAACATCTACCTCGATGGTAGGATTTCCTCTTGAATCTAGAATTTGACGTGCGTGGATGTTTTCAATAATACTCATCTTTATTATAATTAGGGTAATATTAGTTATTCATTAGTTTCGTGAAGTCATCAAACAAATACCTTGAATCATGCGGCCCAGGTGATGCTTCCGGGTGGAACTGTACAGAAAACACCTGCTTGTCTTTTAACTTTATTCCGGCAATAGTTTGATCATTGAGATGTATGTGGGTAGTCTCTATTTTATCATTAGCCTCTACATCTTCTCTTTTTACGACAAACCCATGGTTTTGTGAAGTAGTTTCACTTTTACCAGTGATCAAGTTTTTGATAGGGTGATTTAAACCTCTATGACCATGATGCATTTTATAAGTAGAGATTCCACAAGCTCTCGCTATAATTTGGTGACCTAAACAAATACCAAATGTAGGGATATTACTATTCAATATTTCTTTGGCAGTCTCTACTGCGTAGTTCATGACCGCAGGGTCACCTGGGCCATTCGAGAGGAAGTAGCCTGTTGGATTCCAAGATTTCATTTCCTCAAACGAAGTTTTTGCTGGGAATACTTTGCAATAAGCACCTCTCGAAGTCATATTAGTTAAGATACTCTTCTTGATCCCCAAGTCTAGCACCGCGACTCGATTAGCAGAAGTTTCATCCCCAACAGTATAAGCCTCTTTCGTGCAAACTGTCGATGACAATTCAAGTCCATCCATAGATGGTATTTTATCTAATTCAGATTGAAGTAGATGAGATTCGAGGTCTGAAGAAATAATAACATTCATCGCACCTTTACTACGAATATGCTTTACAAGTTTACGGGTGTCTATATCAGCTATTCCGACTACATTATGTTTCTCCAAATAATCCTGTAAACTTTCAGATGCACTGAATCGACTATGGATTGATGAGAAATCATTGATAATTAAACCATTAATTTTTGGGGAGTCAGATTCTTGGTCGTCATTCTTGGCTCCATAATTACCAATATGCGCATTAGTGTTGATGACAACTTGACCTGCATAAGATGGGTCAGTATAAATCTCCTGATAACCAGTCATCCCGGTATTAAAACATATTTCTCCTCCACTTGTTCCAACCGCTCCAATCGCAGTTCCTTCTAACAAAGTACCATCTTCTAGTAGTAAAAAAGCTTTTCTTTGTGGATCCATCATCATTTTCATATCAAGTTAAAAATCATGCAAAAATAAAAAAGGGATTAGATAAAATCTAATCCCTTCCTATATTATTGATTGCTTCAAGACTATTTATCAGCTTCCTTCTCTTCTCCTTCTCCAGCGTCTTCAGCAGGTTTCTCTTCATTTACTTCTGGAGTTTCCTCCGCAGCATCATCCTGAACTTCTACTGAATCAGTAGTTGTTTCTGCCTTTTCAGTTCCACTTTTCCTACTTCTTCTAGTAGTCTTAGCTTTAGCTGGTTTAGCATCTTTCAACATAAGTTCATTGTAGTCAACTAACTCGATGATACACATGTCAGCGTTATCTCCAAGTCTGTTTCCAGTCTTGATAATTCTAGTATATCCACCTGGACGACTAGCGATCTTTTCAGCTACTTCTCCAAACAGCATTGTTACTGTGTTCTTATCCTGTAGGTATGAAAACACAGTTCTCCTTGAGTGTGTAGTATCGTCCTTTGCTCTTGTCAAGATAGGCTCTACATATTTCCTCAAAGCTTTAGCTTTGGCTACTGTAGTAGTGATCCTCTTATTCAAAATCAAAGAAGAAGCCATGTTAGACAACATTGCCTTTCTATGAGGCGCTGTTCTGCTTAAGTGATTAAATTTTTTCCCGTGTCTCATGTTATTATTCTTCTTCTAGTTTGTACTTCGCCAAATCCATACCGAAAGTAAGGACTTTGTCTTGTACCAACTGTTCTAGTTCTGCTAATGATTTCTTTCCGAAGTTTCTGAATTTCATCATGTCAGAAATCTCTAATCTTACCAAGTCTCCCAATGATTTCACATCGGCAGCTTTCAAGCAATTGTAAGCTCTCACAGAAAGATCAAGATCATTTAATGATGTTTTCAATAACTTTCTCATATGAAGCATTTCCTCATCTACTTGCTCTATTTCATTTCCTTTATCAGTCTCTAACTCGATAGACTTATCAGAAAATAACATGAAGTGCTGCATCAATATATGTGCTGCTCCTTCTAAAGCCTTCTCAGGATGAATAGATCCATCAGTTTCGATATCCAAAACCAACTGCTCATAATCCGTTTTTTGTTCAACTCTTGTGTTCTCAATGTTGTATTTCACATTCTTAATCGGTGTGAATACAGCATCAATTGGAATATAACCAATCACTTGCTCTGAAGGCTTGTTATCCTCAGCAGGCAAATACCCTCTACCTTTCTCAACAGTCAATTCTAAATCAAATGATGCTGAATCATCCAAGTTACATATTACATGCTCTGGATTTAATATCTCAAAAGCCGAAGTGAACTTAGCCAAATCTCCTGCCTTAAGTACCTTCTGTTTTTTGACGGTAACTGTGATTTTACCATCCAAAGATGAATCTTCAATTTTCTTAAATCTTACCATCTTAAGATTCAAAATCAATTCAGAAACATCTTCTACAACTCCTTCGATTGTAGAAAACTCATGCAATACATTAGGTATTTTTATTCCAGTAATAGCATATCCCTCTAAAGAAGAAAGTAAAATTCTCCTTAATGCATTACCTATTGTTACACCATATCCTGGCTCCAAAGGTTTAAAAGTGAACAGACCGTGAAAGTCGTCCGCCTTCTCCATTACCACTTTATCAGGCATTTGAAATGCAAGTATTGACATATTTTTGTTGTTTTTTATTTATTACAGTTGGCAACAATATTGCCAACTGCATAATTAATTTAAGACTACTTAGAGTAAAGTTCAACGATAAGTTGCTCCTGAATATTTTCAGGTATCTCATCTCTTTGTGGAACTGCTACTACTTTACCAGTCAACTCACTAGCTTCCCATTCTAACCAAGGAAATCTTTTTGATGAAGTTGCGGCAACACTATTAGTGATGGCTTCCAAAGATTGTGATTTTTCTCTAACAGAAACTACGTCACCCACTTTCAAACTAAATGAAGGGATGTTAACGAGCTGTCCGTTTACAGTAATGTGCTTGTGAGAAACCAATTGTCTTGCTCCTCTTCGAGTTGGAGAAATCCCCAATCTATAAACAGCATTATCCAATCTCGCTTCAAGTAATTGCAACAATACTACACCAGTAATTCCTGATTTTCTTGACGCCTTTTGGAACAAGTTAGAGAATTGCTTCTCAAGTACACCGTAAGTGTATTTAGCCTTTTGTTTTTCCATCAACTGGACAGAATATTCAGACTGCTTTTTTCTTCTACCTCTTCCATGTTGTCCAGGAGGGTAAGCCTTTTTTGCTAATGCTTTGCTTGGGCCGAAAATTGCTTCATTGAAACGCCTTGCGACTTTAGCCTTGGGACCTGTGTATCTAGCCATTTTTTTTCTTAATTACCTAATTAAACTCTTCTTCTCTTAGGTGGTCGGCAACCATTATGAGGAAGTGGTGTCACATCCTTAATAGTAGTTACTTCAATACCTGTGTTTTGAATAGTTCTGATTGCAGATTCTCTGCCTGCACCAGGACCTTTCACGTACACTTCTACTTTTCTTAGGCCAAGGTCGTGTGCTTTTTGTGCACAATCTTGCGCTGCCATTTGTGCAGCGTATGGAGTGTTCTTTTTAGAACCCTTAAATCCCATTTTACCAGCAGAAGCCCAGGAAATAACCTGGCCCGAAGTATTGGTCAACGATATAATAATATTGTTGAAGGACGCCTTAATATGCGCCTGACCAATAGCTTCTACATGTACTACTCTTTTTTTAGCTTTATCTTTTCTCTTCTGTGCCATAACTAAATTATGCTATTATTTAACAGCTTTTTTCTTATTAGCCACTGTCTTACGCTTACCTTTTCTAGTTCTCGCGTTATTCTTAGTGTGCTGACCTCTCACTGGAAGCCCTCTTCTGTGTCTCAATCCTCTGTAACATCCAATGTCCATCAATCTCTTGATGCTCATTTGCACTTCTGATTTAAGAACTCCTTCTACTCTGAAGGTTTCACTAATAATAGTTCTGATTGCGTTCGACTCTTCGTCCGACCACTCCTGAACTTTCTTATTAACGTCTATTCCGGCTTGTGCTAAAATCACTTGTGCCGAACTCTTACCTATACCGAAGATATAAGTTAAAGCAATTTCACCCCTTTTGTTATCCGGGATATCTACTCCTGAAATTCTTGCCATAATTAACCTTGTCTTTGTTTGAATCTAGGATTCTTTTTGTTGATCACGTAAAGCTTGCCATTTCTTCGAATGATCTTGCAATCCACGCTTCGCTTTTTAATAGATGCTCTTACTTTCATTTCTGTTACTATTTATTTCAAACAGTTGTTAAACTATTTGTACCTATAAACAATTCTACCTTTTGTTAAATCATATGGAGACATTTCAAGCTTAACTTTATCTCCAGGCAAGATTTTAATGTAATGCATTCTCATTTTTCCTGAAATATGCGCTATTACTTCATGTCCATTCTCTAACTCAACTCTGAACATTGCGTTAGATAATGCTTCGTTAATAGTACCGTCTTGCTCTATTGATGCTTGTTTCGCCATACTTAAAACTTAAATACCTCTTCTATGTATTTATGTGTTGTTAATATCTCTGTTCTATCCTTAAAAACTGCCACAGTATGCTCATAATGAGCAGAAGGTCTTCGATCAGAAGTTCTAATAGTCCATCCATCGTCTTCTTGGATAACTTTTCTTGATCCAAGGTTAATCATTGGCTCTATCGCAATGACTACGCCTTCTTTCAACTTAGCGCCTCTACCACGCTTACCATAGTTAGGAACTTCAGGACTCTCATGAAGATCTCTCCCCAATCCATGCCCAACCAATTCTCTCACTACTCCGTAACCGTGTGATTCGGCATGCTCTTGAACAGCTTGCCCAATATCACCAGTTCTGTTACCGTAAACTGCCTTTTCAATTCCTTTATAAAGCGACTCTTTTGTCACCTTCAATAATTTCATGACTTCCTCATCCACATTTCCAATTGGATAAGTGTAAGCTGAGTCACTATGAAATCCTTTGTAGAATACTCCGCAATCTATGGAAATAATATCTCCTTCTTTGAGTTCGTAATCACTAGGAAAACCGTGTACTACATTTTCATTAGTTGAAATACATAATGTCGCGGGGAAGCCATTGTAATCTTTAAATGATGGTATTCCATCATGATCCTTAATATATTCCTCAGCTATTTTATCAAGTGCAATCGTTTTCACACCAGGTTTTACCATTTTAGCTACTTCACCATGTGCTTTACCCAATATTAAAGCACTCTCTTTTATTATCGCTACTTCTTCCTCAGTCTTATAATTTATCATTACAGACTTATGCTACAGCTGCCTGAGAACGTCCTTTAACTTTCCCAGTCTTCATCATTCCTTCATAGTGTCTCATCAACAAATAACTCTCTATCTGTTGAAGTGTATCTAATATTACTCCCACCATTATCAATAGTGAAGTACCCCCATAGAATTGAGAAAAACTTTGACTTACTCCTGCCATAACCGCAAATGCTGGCATAACAGCTATCAACGCTAGGAAAATAGATCCTGGCAAAGTAATTCTGGTCAAGACGGTATCAATATATTCTGAAGTTTGTATCCCAGGCTTAATTCCTGGTATGAAACCACCATTTCTTTTTAAATCATCTGAAATACTATTAGGATTAACAGTGATCGCAGTATAAAAGAAGGTAAACGCTAATATTAGTAAACCGAAGACCAAATTATACTGCCATGATGTAAAGTCTGTAAATGTAGTCCCAACATAATTGGCTACATCACTATCGGCCCACATGTTGGCAATCAATGGTGGTAAAAACATCAATGATTGAGCAAAGATAATAGGCATAACACCTGAAGAATTAACCTTCAAAGGAATATACTGTCTTTGGCCTCCATATACCTTATTACCAACAACTTGTTTGGCGTATTGTACGGGGATTTGCCTTGTCGCCTGTGTCAGCATTACTACCGCCATTACCACAAAGAACAACGCAAGTATCTCAATCAAGAAAATTAAAGCTCCACTCATACCTCGAGTAGTAGCCTCCAGAATCATCGACCCTGGGAATCTAGAAATAATTCCAATCATGATCAACATGGAGATACCGTTACCAATACCCTTATCAGTGATTTTTTCTCCTAACCACATACAGAACATCGTTCCTGCTACCAAGATTATCATTGATGAGACCTGAAATAGTGCCCCCGGAAAATAAATAGCTTCAACAGGTACAGTTGCCGCGATATAACCAGCTGACTGCGCTAATGTTACTATTATCGTTAATACCCTAGTTATTTGAGTGATTTTCTTACGACCAGATTCACCTTCTTTTTGCAATTTCTGGAAATACGGTACCGCAAAAGTCATCAGCTGTATCACAATAGATGCAGAGATATACGGCATTATTCCTAACGCAAAAATTGAAGCACGACTAAAAGACCCTCCTAGAAATGTATTTAATAAATCAAATATACCTCCGGTAGCTCCCTCACCCAATGCCTCAGGGTCAACACCTGGCAATACAATAAAAGAACCCAATCTAAAAATGATTAAGAATCCTATTGTATTAAGAATTCTTACCCTTAGATCCTCTATTGAGAAGATGTTTTTGATCGTTGTGAAAAACTTTTTCATAAACCTTAAAGTGTTGTCGCTGTTCCACCAGCAGTTTCGATAGCAGTTTTAGCAGATGCTGAGAACGCATGTACTGTGATATTTACTTTCGCCTTCAACTCTCCTCTACCTAATACTTTTATAGTATCATTTTTATTAGCAACACCATTCTCAACCAATACTTCCATATTGATATCTCCTTTGATCTTATTTGCTAGTTCTTCTAATGAATCAAGGTTAAGTACTGTATACTCTACTCGATTAGGACTTGTGAATCCAAACTTAGGTACTCTTCTGTAAAGTGGCATTTGACCACCTTCGAACCCAGCTTTGCTAGAATATCCAGAACGAGATTGTGCACCATTGTGCCCTTTAGTAGAAGTACCACCTCTACCACTACCCTGTCCTCTACCTATTCTCTTACTATTTTTTGTAGAACCTTCTGCAGGTTTTAATGTATGTAATTTCATAACTATACCTCCGTTACTGATACTAAATGGCTCACCTTTCTAATCATTCCTGCGATTTGTGGAGTTAACTCCACCTCTACAGTACGATTTAACTTACCAAGACCTAGGGCCTGGATAGTTCTTTTCTGTCTTTCAGGTCTATTTATCGCACTCTTTACCTGTGATACTTTTACTTTAGCCATAACCTTATCCGTTAAATACTTTAGACAATGATACTCCTCTATGCTGAGCAACAGTGTTGGCATCTCTCATTTTAAGTAAAGCATCAAAAGTTGCTTTAACTACGTTATGAGGATTTGAAGATCCTTTAGACTTCGCCAATACATTATGTACTCCCGCACTTTCTAATACAGCACGCATCGCACCACCTGCAATTACTCCTGTACCTGGAGATGCTGGCTTCAATAAAACAAATCCACCACTATATTTTCCAGTAGACTCATGAGGAACTGTTCCATTAATCACTGGTACTTTTACTAAGTTCTTCTTAGCGTCATCAATACCTTTTGTGATTGCATCAGTTACTTCATTGGCTTTACCCAATCCATAACCAACAACACCATTTCCATCACCTACTACAACAATAGCAGAGAAACTAAATCTTCTACCACCTTTTACTACTTTAGCTACACGCTTGATCGCTACAACTTTTTCGCTGAGTTCGATCTCACTCGCTTTTACTGTTTTTATATTACTTTGAGACATAGCTTCTTAAAATTTAAGTCCTCCTTCTCTCGCACCTTCAGCCAAAGCCTTCACTTTACCGTGGTACAAATACCCACCTCTGTCAAATACAATTGATTCAATTCCACTTGACTTAGCCTTTTCAGCTATTTTCTCTCCTACTTTTTTAGATGCTTCTAAGGTAGGATTACCTTTAGTGCCCAATTCGTAAGATGAAACTGCGGTCAAAGTATGGCCTTTCACGTCATCAATGATTTGAGCGTAAATAGCCTTATTACTTTTAAAAACAGAAAGTCTAGGTTTATCTGCAGTACCGTTGATTTTACTACGGATACTTCTTTTGATTTTTAATCTTCGATTTAATTTACTAACAGCCATCTCTATGATTATTTAGCGGCTTGTTTACCAGCCTTACGTCTAATTACTTCTCCAACAAACTTGATACCCTTACCTTTATAAGGCTCAGATTTACGTAGTGACTTAATTTTAGCAGCTACCTGCCCAATTAATTGTTTGTCAGTACCTTCCAATATAACCTTTGGATTTTTTCCTTTTTGAGTCTCAGTAGTTAGCTTCAACTCCTTAGGAACTCCCATGAAGATAGCGTGAGAATATCCCAAACTCAATTCAAGTGTATTCCCTTGATTAGAGGCTTTATATCCCACTCCTACTAATTCCAACTCCTTCTTATATCCTGTAGTAACTCCTACAACCATATTGTTAAGCAACGAGCGATAAAGACCGTGAAGTGCTTTATGCCTTTTTTGTTCAGTTGGTCTGGTAACATTCAACTCTCCTTCTTTAGATTCGATAACGAAATCTGAATCTATCATTTGAGAGAGTTCACCCTTAGGCCCCTTAACTGTTACTGTATTGGTATCCTTTGACACCTCAAACGTAACTCCCTCAGGAAGGCTAACCGGTTTTTTTCCTATTCTTGACATCTTATTTTCTTAATTAATAGACGTAACACAATACTTCTCCACCGATATTAAGCTCGCGGGCTTCTTTATCAGTAATTACACCTTTTGAGGTAGATACTATAGCAACTCCTAATCCATTAATAACTCTTGGTAAAGTTTCAGCACCAGTATACTTACGTAGACCTGGTTTACTTACTCTTTCCAAACTCACTATGGCAGGTTGCTTAGTTGAAGGGTTGTATTTCAAAGCTATTTTGATTTTACCTTGGTTATCTGCAGTATCTTCGAATTTGTAGCTTTGGATATACCCTTTATCGAACAATACTTTAGTCATCTCCTTCTTTATATTAGAAGCAGGAACCTCAACAATTCTGCTTTTTGCCTTAATGGCATTTCGCAATCTTGTTAAATAATCAGCTATTGGATCTGTTATCATTTTCTTAAATGTTCTAAAGTAAATTTGTCCACCTTTCAAACAGGCGTGCAAAGATACGGAACTAAAATTATAATAAAAATAAAAAGAGAGAATTTACCAACTGGCCTTAGTAACTCCAGGTATTTTACCTGACGAAGCCATCTCTCTAAATGTTACCCTAGAAATACCGAATTTTCTCATGTATCCCTTAGGTCTTCCTGTAAGCTTACATCTATTATGTAATCTTACTGCAGATGAGTTTTTTGGAAGTTTATCCAAACCTACCCAATCTTCTGCATCTTTAAGAGCTTTTCTTTTGGTAGCATATCTAGCTACCATTTTTTCTCTTTTTCTTTCTCTTGCTTTTACCGCTTCTCTTGCCATTACTATTTGTTTTTATTCGCGAATGGCATGCCAAACGCTTTTAGTAATTCATAACTTTCTTCATCAGTATCTGCGGATGTTACAAAAGTGATGTTCATTCCATCAATCTTGTTAACCTTGTCAATACTAATCTCTGGGAAAATGATTTGCTCCTGAACACCCAAGGTATAATTACCCCTTCCGTCAAAACCTTTATCATTAATTCCTTTAAAATCTCTAACTCTTGGCAAAGCAACAGTCATCAACCTGTCCAGAAATTCATACATCTTTGCACCTCTCAAAGTCACTCGAGCTCCAATTGGCATTTCTTCTCTCAACTTAAAGTTAGAGATAGATTGCTTTGCCAATGTAGCTACAGCTTTTTGACCAGTAATTGTGCTGAGTTCTTCAACACCGATGTCAATTAGTTTCTTATCCGCTACTGCCGCACCAATTCCTTTGTTGATAGAAATTTTCTTCAACTTTGGTACTTGCATCACAGACTTATACTGAAATTTCTCTTTCAATGCAGAGATAATTTCTCCTTGATATTTATTTTTTAATCTTGGATTAGCCATTGTTAACAATATCCCCCGTTTTCTTTGAATATCTTTGAAGCTTTCCGTTTTCGTCAGCCTTTCTTCCCGTACGAGTAGCTTCTCCAGTTGCTGGATCTACTACCATTAAGTTGCTAATATGAATAGCCGCTTCTGTTTTTTCAATACCGCCTTCTGGATTAGAAGCTGAAGGTTTCACATGCTTAGTCACAATATTAACTCCTTCCACAATTGCTCTTTCTTTAAGTGCAATCACTTCCAATACTTTACCAGTTTTACCCTTAGAATTACCAGATAATACTTTTACAGTATCGTCTTTTCTAATGTGCAATTTCTGCTGTTTGTTTTTCTTTCTTTCCATCGTTATAGTACTTCAGGTGCTAAAGAAACAATTTTCATAAACTGCTTCTCGCGTAGTTCTCTTGCTACTGGTCCGAAAATACGAGTTCCTCTTGGCTCATCATTGGTTCCCAACAGCACCGCTGCATTGTCCTCAAATCTGATATAAGATCCGTCTTTTCTTCTCACTTCCTTCTTAGTTCTTACAATAACCGCTTTTGAAACAGTTCCCTTTTTAAGACTACTTGAAGAATTAGATGACTTTACAGTTACAACAATTTTGTCACCCACTGAGGCATATCTCTTGCCAGTTCCACCCAATACTCGGATACAAAGTACTTCCTTTGCTCCGCTATTATCTGCTACATTAAGTCTTGACTCCTGCTGTATCATATTACTTAGCCTTTTCTATAATTTCAACTAATCTCCATCTCTTGTTCTTACTCAATGGACGAGTTTCCATAATCTTTACAGTATCGCCAGCTCCACATTCGTTATTCTCATCATGCGCTGAGAATTTTGAAGTTTTACTAACGAATTTACCGTACATAGCGTGCTTCTCTTTTCGCTCAACAGCCACCGTAATGGACTTATCCATTTTGCTGCTCACGACAAGGCCCACTCTTTCTTTTCTTAAATTTCTTGACTCCATTTTGATATTATTTAGCGAGTTCCTTTGCTTTTAGCTCAGTTTGCAACCTTGCTATAACTTTTTTTGACTCCCTAATCTTCATAGGGTTTTCAATAGGCGAAATTGCGTGGGCAAATTTAAGCTTACCTAAAGCTTCTTTTTCTATAGCAAGCTTCTGCTTGATCTCGTCCGCGCTTAATGCTTTGATCTCTGAATTTTTCATCTTACTTATTGTTCAACGTAATCTCTACGTACAGAAAACTTAGTTTTTATTGGAAGTTTTTGTTGAGCCAATCTAAGTGCTTCTTTAGCCAACTCCAACTCTACACCACCTGCCTCGAATAAGATCCTTCCAGGCTTCACAACTGCTACCCAATATTCAGGTGCACCTTTACCCTTACCCATCCTAACTTCAGCAGGTTTCTTAGTAATAGGCTTGTCTGGAAATATTCTAATCCAAACCTGACCTTGTCTCTTCATAGCTCTAGTCATAGCAATCCTAGCAGCTTCTATTTGCCTACTAGTAATCCACCCTGGTTCCAAAGACTTAATCGCGAAGGCTCCAAAAGTGATACTGTGCCCTCTTTGAGCCAATCCCTTTATTCTACCTTTTTGCTTTTTTCTAAATTTTGTTCTTTTAGGCTGTAACATTTTCCTAATTTTTATTTAAATGTTGTGCGCGGCTTATACCTGACACAAACGACAAACCTATTTTATCTTCTCTTCCTTTTAGGAGCAGTACCTTCGTTCCTCTTTCCTCTTCCACTGTTCCCACCTCGAGTTCCAGAATTGTTACTTGCTCCTATGTTAGGAGACAAATCTCTTTTCCCATAAACCTCGCCTTTGAATATCCAAACCTTGATACCAATCTTACCATAGACAGTATTTGCTTCAGAAAGAACATAATCAATATCTGCTCTTAGTGTATGAAGAGGTGTTCTACCTTCTTTATACTGTTCAGTACGAGCCATTTCAGCTCCACCTAACCTACCAGAACATTTAATCTTAATTCCTTGAGCACCAACTCTCATTGCTGAAGCGATAGCTTGCTTCATTGCTCTTCTATAAGAAATCCTAGCTTTCAATTGTTGTGCGATTGACTCTCCAACTAATCTAGCATCCAACTCAGGTCTTTTCACTTCGAAAATATTGATCTGAACATCTTTGTTAGTTATCTGCTTAAGCTCCTCCTTGATTTTATCAACCTCAGATCCCCCTTTTCCAATCACAACTCCAGGACGTGCGGTATGTACTGTCAACGTGATTCTCTTAAGAGTCCTTTCAATTATAATTTTTGAAATTCCTCCCTTTGGAATACGTGCGAATACATACTTCCGAATTTTTTGATCTTCGATCAACTTCTCAGAGAATGTATCTCCTCCGTACCAGTTAGAGTCCCAACCTCTGACGATTCCTAATCTTAATCCTACGGGGTTTACTTTTTGTCCCATTGCTTAATTCTCGTTATCGTTAGTGTTATTATCATTTTGTACAGAAACCGTGCTAGACACTACCATTGTTACGTGGTTAGATCTTTTCCTAATTCTGTGTGCTCTGCCTTGTGGTGCAGGTCTTAGTCTTTTCAACATACGACCACTATCTACAAAGACAGTCTTTACATAAAGGTCAGCATCTTCAAGACGCACATCTTCGTGCTTAGATTGCCAGTTAGCGATTGCAGACAATAATAATTTCTCCAATCTTGCCGCTCCCTGTTTAGGCTCAAACTTAAGGATGTTCAACGCTCTATTTACTTTTTCTCCTCTGATGATATCTGCAACGAGTCTCATCTTACGTGGAGAAGTAGGTACGTTATTTAATTTAGCTACTGCTTCCATTATCTTTTACCTTTATCTTTTTTACCTATGTGTCCTCTGAAGTTTCTCGTTGGAGAAAACTCACCGAGTTTATGTCCTACCATGTTCTCAGTTACAAATACAGGTATGAATTTATTCCCATTGTGTACAGCAAATGTGTGCCCTACAAAGTCTGGAGATATCATTGATCTTCTAGACCAAGTCTTAATCACCGACTTTTTACCTGAGTTATTCATGGCATCGATTTTATTCTCAACTCTAAAATCAATATAAGGCCCTTTCTTAAGTGATCTACCCATGATTATTTTCTTCTACTTACGATTAGTTTATTAGAATATTTCTTTGGTGATCTAGTCTTCTTTCCTTTTGATAATAGACCATTTCTTGATCTAGGATGACCACCTGATGATTTACCCTCACCACCACCCATTGGGTGATCTACAGGATTCATCACAACACCTCTTACTCTAGGTCTTCTACCCAACCATCTATTTCGACCTGCCTTACCAAGACGCACAGTCATGTGATCCGAGTTTGACACTGTTCCTATAGTTGCTAAGCATGTGACTAATACCATTCTCATTTCACCAGAAGGCAACTTTAAAGTCGCATACTTTCCTTCTCTAGCAAGTAACTGAACATAAGTACCAGCACTTCTTGCCATAGCTCCACCTTTCCCAGGCTTAAGCTCAATGTTATGAATGATTGTTCCAAGTGGAATGATTCCTAGCGGAAGTGTATTCCCAACTTCAGGGGCTACATCTTCTCCAGAAATAACTTGCTGTCCTACTTCCAAACCTTCAGGTGCGATAATATACGTTTTCTCACCATCAGCATAGAATAACAAAGCTACACGAGCTGACCTCGTAGGATCATATTCTATTGACTTAACAGTCGCTGGAATATCAAATTTATTTCTCTTGAAATCGATAATTCTGGTTTTTCTCTTATGACCACCACCTATATAGCGCATTGTCATCTTACCAGTATTATTTCTACCCCCAGATCTCTTATTAATTACTAACAATGACTTCTCAGGAGAAGCTGTAGTAATTTCAGTAAAAGCAGGTGCCGTTCTGAACCTTTGTCCTGGAGTTGTCGGTTTTAATTTTCTTACTGCCATTTTTTATCTATTATATACCGCTGTAAAAATCAATTACCTCACCTTCAGCTACAGTTACGATCGCCTTCTTAAATGAAGCTGATCTTCCTGTTACTGCTTTAGATTTTGTATATCTACTTTTAGGCTTACCGAGGTAGTTCATCGTGCGAACATTCTCAACCGTTACTCCATAAAGTTTTTCTACAGCTTTCTTTATCTCGACTTTATTAGAATTTGGATCTACAATAAAACCGTACTTACCTTGCTCATTCAGAGCAGATACTTTTTCCGTGACTATTGGCCTTTTTAAAATACTCATTTTATTAGTTCAATATGTTGTCAATTTTCTCAATAGAGCTTTCAACGATAACTAACGTCTCAGCATCAATTACATCATAAGTATTCAACTGCTCTGCAGTTACTACTTTAGTGTTTTGAATATTCTTACTAGCCAAAACAATATTTTTACTTGCTTCTGGTAAGACTAACAAAGTCTTTTTATCATTTAATGCTAAATCATTAAGCATTTTCAAATATTCCTTTGTCTTAGGAGCATCAAAAGTAAAGTCTTCTAAAATTGATATACTTTTCTCTTTCGCCTTGTAAGCAAGAGCAGATTTTCTAGCCACAACCTTAAGCTTCTTATTGAGCTTAAAAGAGTAATCTCTTGGCTTCGGTCCAAAAACTCTACCACCACCTCTGAAAATCGGAGACTTTATACTACCAGCTCTAGCAGTACCTGTTCCTTTTTGCTTTTTTATCTTTCTTGTTGATCCTGCAATATCTGCTCTTTCCTTAGACTTATGTGTTCCTTGTCTTTGGTTTGCCAAATACTGTTTCACATCTAAATAAATAGCGTGATCATTAGGCTCAACTCCGAAAACATCCTTAGAAAGTTTTACTTTCCTTCCAGTGTCTTCTCCGTTATGTTTTAATACTGATACGTCCATCTTATTTCTCGAGTATTACTGTTGAATTGTTCGCACCTGGTATTGATCCACTCACTACGATTAAGTTCTTATCAGCAATTATCTTCATTACTTTCAAGTTTGTAACCTTAACTCGATCACCACCAGTTCTACCAGCCATTCTCATACCCTTGAATACTCTAGCAGGATACGATGCTCCACCAATTGACCCTGGCGCTCTTAATCTGTTATGTTGACCGTGAGTTGCTTGCCCCACACCAGCAAAGTTGTGTCTCTTAACAACTCCTTGAAAACCTTTTCCCTTAGAAGTTCCAATCGCATCTACGAAATCCCCTTCTACAAAAACTTTCCCTACTGTGATTTCCTGTCCTAATTGAATTCCCTCTTCGAAATCAACTCTAAAGTCTCTAAATTCAACCACCACTTTCTTAGGAGTAGTACTAGCCTTACTAAAGTGACCTTTCAAAGGTGCTGGCGTATTCTTTTCTTTGCGTTCGCCATAACCCAACTGTACTGCGGTATATCCATCAGTCTCTACATCTTTTACTTGCGTTATTACACAAGGACCAGCTTCTATCAACGTGCATGGGATGTTTTTCCCCTCGGCACTGTATACGCTAGTCATTCCGATTTTTTTTCCTATTATACCTGACATTTTCTTTTATAATCCAATCTTCTAATTGTTTCCTAATGCGGATTTCCCCCAAAAGGAATGCAAAGGTAGTGAAATACATTACACTACCAAATTTTTACTGATTCCTTTATAGCAATACGTAAATAAACTTGATATTAAATAAATATCTAAGTGGACAGCTTATCATAAGCTTCACTTTCTCCATGATTTTGAAAAAAATGAAAAAAAAAGCCCTAACGTTTTCCGAAAGGGCTCTTAAATAATAAACTGGCAACGACTTACTCTCCCACCTGTTACAGCAGTACCATCAGCGCTGAAGGGCTTAACTTCTCTGTTCGGAATGGAAAGAGGTGGACACCTTCGCTATAGTCACCATAAAATCTTTAAATCTATTTC
>JAWUWD010000157.1:0-13903 GCA_034112085.1 Cyclobacteriaceae bacterium | reverse complement strand
ACCTGTCTATTGGTTGGTTTGATATGCGGGCTAGATTTGGCGATCCTGGACTTGAACACAAAGAGGATATCCAATCCGGGCTGCCCGCAGCTCAACATGGTGGCTTCACAGGAGTAGCCTTATTGCCAACTCAACACCCAGTCATACAGTCTAAAAGTGATATTCAATACCTATTAAGCAGAAGCCAGTCACACCTCACTGATCTCTATCCAATAGCGGCAGTCACCAAAGACACAAAAGGTGAAGACTTTACCGAAATGATCGACTTACACCAAGCTGGAGCGATCGCATTTTCAGATGGAGAGGCTCCTCTCTGGCAAGCTGACATACTGCTCAAGTCACTTCAGTATTTACAGAAGTTCGATGGACTGCTCATCAACAAAGCAGAAAACTTGCGGCTCAATCTCTTCGGTACGATGAACGAAGGAGTCAGTAGTACAATGCTTGGCATGAAAGGCATGCCAACATTATCTGAGGACATAGCGGTCCAGCGTGACCTAAGTCTATTGGAATATGCAGGTGGAAGACTTCACATATCTAACATCTCTTCAGCCAAGTCAATAGATATGATCCGAAAGGCAAAAAAATCTGGTCTTCAAGTGACGTGTGATGTAGCTTCCTTTCAACCACTCTTTGATGATCAGGCATTGAGCACTTTCGACACCAACTATAAAGTCAATCCTCCATTTAGAAACAATAAAGACAATCAGGCGATCATAAAAGGGCTAAAGGATGGGACTATTGATGTCATTGTGAGTGCACATACACCACATGATGAAGAATGTAAAAAGCTCGAATTTGATCTTGCCGACTTCGGTATCACTGGACTACAAACAGTAGCAAGTGACCTTGCCACTATCAGTACCAAGGTAGACATCGAACAATTGATCCATCAAGTCACTTATGCTCCCCGCATCATTCTCAAATTAGATATTCCAGAAATAGCCGTAGGAGAAACTGCCAATCTCACCTTATTCGACCCTGCTCACGAATGGACTTTTGATCAAAACACCAATCAATCCAAAGCAGTCAACTCACCCTATTTTGATTCCCATCTTACAGGAAAAGCCGTTGCAGTGTTTAATAATGGACAAGAGTGGATTGAGAGATGATTTTACTCACTCAATTCTGAGGATATTATAAAATTATTAAAAAATTTTAGTTGTTATGATTCAACTCTATCAATATTTACCAAACAATGAAGAAAATTCTACCAATTATACTAGTATCAATTTTGAGCATAAACTGCTTTTCTCAAATAATTTATGAAAAAGGATATTATATCAATAATGCTGACCAAAAAGTAAACTGTCTTATTAAAAATAAAGATTGGAAAAACAACCCAATAGAGTTTGAATATAAACTATCAGAAAATGATGATTCAAAAAAATTAGGGCGACAATCTGTTAAAGAGTTTGGAATTTACAACCGCTCAAGATATATCAGTAGCACTGTAGATATAGATAGATCGAATGATGACGTTAATAATCTAAGCAGCGAGAGAAATCCTACCTTTGAAAAAGAAGAGCTTTTTTTAAAGGTATTGGTTGAAGGTAGAGCCAACTTATATCTATATAAACAAAGAAACTTAGTAAGATTCTTTTACAGCAAAGATGATTCTAAGATTGATCAATTGGTATATAAAAGCTACCTGAGCAATAATAGAGTAGCTGAAAATAACGCCTTTAAGAGCCAATTATGGAGCAATCTAAAATGTCAAAAATTTTCATTTATAGACATTTCTAAAATTAACCACGATAAAATTGAATTGGTGAATCTATTTGTGGTTTACAATCAATGTGTTAATTCAGAATTTGTGAATTTTGAAGAAAAAGATAAAAAAGATCTCTTCAATCTAACATTTAGACCTCGAATAAATAGTTCTTCACTGTCAATAGAAAATTTTGCTTCGAAATCTAGTAGTACTGATTTTGACAGAAGTATGGATCTCGGGATGGGTATTGAAGCAGAGTTTATTATGCCTTTCAATAATGGGAAATGGTCAGTGATTATAGAACCAACTTACCTGCATTATAAATCAGAAAAAGAATTAAAAACTCAAGATGTTGTTACCGACTATAAATCAATTGAATTACCAATAGGAATCAGACATTATTTCTTTATAAATACTAATTCTAAAATTTTTATTAACGGGTCATATAGCTTTAATTTTGCTGGTGATTCTAAGATTGTATTTGAGTCAATTAGAGAATTAGATATTGCCTATTCAACTAATTTAGGGTTTGGAATGGGCTATAAGTATAAAGATAAAGTTGGTGTCGAGTTACGATATCAAACTCCTAGAGAACTATTAATAGAATATGGTCAGTGGAATTCTGACTTTAATAAAATATCAATGATTTTTGGATATTCTATATTCTAAGAATGCATCAACATATTTTTTGCACCTTTCTCTAAAAAAAACACAGATTTTACTTTTTCAATATGAAATAATCACCCTATTTTGATTCGCAACTTAAAGGAAAGGCCATTGCAGTATGTAATCATGGACAAGAGTGGGCTGAAAAATGATATTTAAGAATCATTTTCATTTTTCAACTCCAACACGGTTTGCCGTTCTCTATTCAACATTAGCTTCGTCACATCAGGTCGAGAATAATGTCCAACGGAATCGAAATTCTGACGTTCTTCTAGCACTCGATTAAAATCAATAGTTTCGATAATGAGACCTTCTTTGTTGATCACTGGTTCGGTCACCCATTCTCCATCTGGACCAGCAATACACGAACCCCCATTGGCAAGGACATCAGGCGCATTCTTCAAGATCACATCAAGATGAGGAGTATCGTTTGGGAAATCTGAGACCTGCATCATACTCGAAACCGAAATGACGAATGATCGAGATTCCTTCGCAATGAATCTCGTAATATCTCTGGTATTACTATCACTTCCAGGCCATACAGCAATATGAAGATCCTCTCCCAACCCATACAAGGCTGTTCTAGGTAGCGGCATCCAATTCTCCCAACAATTGAGTCCACCGACAGTGAATTGCTTCAGTGGATGGACTTGGAGTCCATGTCCATCACCAGGAGCCCAAGTCAGTCGCTCTTCATAGGTTGGTTGAAGTTTTCTATGGGTAGATTTAATCTCACCTTCGGCATTGATATAAGTTAGCGTACAATATATACTGTGTCCTCCTCTGTCCTTTGCGCGTTCAATCAATACTAGATATACGGCAACATTATTTTATTTAGCAGCCTTACAGATTCCGTTCAAATCACCTTCTTCGATTTGTACGGAATTTCTCACATAATGCGCGTGTAATTCTTTTTGGACCTTTGAATCAAAAGCTGCTCCATTGGTTAGTGTCAACCAAAACGGATATCCAGGTAGCAATGACTCACCAAAAACAATTAACTCACAACCATTTTCCCCTGCCTCATTGATGGAAGATATTATCTTTTCACAAGTTGCTTTCTTGTTTAGCCAAACTGGTGAAATCTGTGCAAGTGCAACTTTCAGTTTATTGTCGGTCATTTCTATTTCTCTAAAACGGTGAAGACTACCCTTCTGTTCGTGGCTCTACCTTCTTCAGTATCATTGGTCTCTTCTGGTTGAGACTCGCCATACCCTTGAGCGGTGATTCGTGCTGCTTCTATTCCTTGCTCTGTGACATATGTTCGTACCGATTCAGCTCTCGAATGCGACAATCGTTGGTTGTAGTCATCAGCTCCTTTACTGTCTGTATGTCCTCCAATCTCGATAGAGATGGTTTCATTGTCATTCAAAAATTCGACTACTTTATCAAGCTCTTCGTAGGAAGCTGGCTTCAAAGTCGCTTTATCAAAATCAAAGTATATGTGATCTAACCTAACCGTAGTACCCACCTCTATTGGGGTGAGGTAAATATCTTTCCCAGCAAAAATGGGGTCTTCCATCTCAGAAATATCTAAACTGTCATTAGCATTGAGATATCCTTCTTTGGAGACATTGAAATAATACATCTGCTTAATCTCGACTTCTATTTCAAAGTAGCCATTATCAGTAATAAGAGGTTTTTCGTTAAAGTCCTCACTAGATGAGTACAATACTTCTGCTTCAATAACCTCCTTTGTTTTTTCATCATACACCGTTCCCGAAACAATTGGCTTAACTATTTTCGGGGTAAGCGTGAATTCTAAATACATGGTCGTGTCCGACTCAAAAGTAGGTATTGTCACTGTGGAAGTATATGGCTGATATCCTCTAGAATTGATACTTGCCTCATACACTACTTCCTTCAAAAATATCATCTCAAATGCACCATCATAAGCCGTATTGATTATTGTGTCTTTACCATTTCGGTGTGCCTTCAGAGACACCTCTGATTCTATCGTTTCTTCTGATTCTCGATTGCTAACAGTAGCTATCAGTCTCAGTTCTGGCTCTTTCGGTTTGAGTGTGTATATGTCTAGATTCCCGCCATCACGCATATCACCGGCTGATGTCACAAATAGATTGCCCTCTTCATCAACTGACATGTATGCGTCAAATGCACGCGTATTAATCGGCTTTCCCATGTTTTCAGGGGTGGACCAACTGAGCCATGTATCATCCAAACGGGTTGTTTTGTAAATATCCGGCCCTCCTAGCCCCATATCCTTGCGACTACTAGAATAGTACATCGTCTTATCATCATGAGATAAAAATGGCGCAAATTCATCACGAGAGGTATTGATAGGCGATCCAATTTTTTCAGGCATGGACCACTTACCATCAGCTTGGACAAAGCTCACATATAGATCACTAAAAGCACTATGCTCCTTTTCACTCATGTAAATAAGCATCGTCTTTTTATCACTACTCATGGTCGCCCCATAGAATCTGCCAATATTCATTTTCTTGAAATTTTCAACCTCTATTTCCTGGGACGATCCCCACAAACTTCCTGATTTGTAACTAAATGAAAACCCTTTTGAATTTTTACTCTTTCCTCCACGAATAAAAAGACTTTGTCCATCTGGAAAAACTTTGAATACTTCATTGGAATGATGTTGATTCAGAGGTTTGGAAATATGTTGAGATTCACCCCACAAGCCATCTGACTGGCGCTCCGAATACCAAATATCTTGACTACCTTCTTTCCCGTAGGTATTGTCTGGGTGATTCGTCACAAAGAAATACAGCGTATTTCCATCAGCAGAAATGATGGGAGCTCCTTCGTGATATCTAGTATTTACTTTTTTGCCAAGGCTGATAAGCTCGATTTTTTGCTGTGCACAAAGACCAATAGTGAGGAAACAAAGGGGAAGCAATATTGAAGTTATTCTCATAATAGATAGAATGGAAGTAATAAATAACAATATAAAATTAATCTAGAGGATATAAAAGTTTGTTAGTAATGTATCCAATTGGTCAAATTGTCGTATAGTTGTCCATGCGAAATATATGTTTATTCATTGTAATGATCACCCTCACATCAGTGAAGTGTTTTGCAAAGCAGGAAATCTCCAATGACATTACGCTAAATGGGGAAATAAAGAACGCGGAAGACAACTCCGCAGTTCCATTCGTACACATTGTAAATACCAGCACCTCTAAAGGTACCGCGAGTAATAGTGAAGGTAGGTTCACAATCCAGATGTCTGCCACTGATACACTTCTATTCTCAGCGATTGGTTTCGAGAAATATATTTTCATGCTTTCAGAAGATATAAATACAAAAAGCATCAATATGACGATAGTCCTAGATGCATCGAGTATGGAATTAGAGCCTATTAAGATCTTTGCTTATAAAGATGAGCAGTCTTTTAAACGAGCTATTATCGAGATGGAATTACCTGAAGAAAAATCGAATCGCATGCAACTGGATGGATTCAACTATGGCCCGAGAAGAGAATCTAAAGTTACTGCACTTAGTCCTATTTCTTTTATCGCTTCTAGAGTAAGTAAGAAAGCCATTGAAAAGAGAAAATATGCGAAAATTACAGCCGAATACGATCATTGGATGACCAGTGTTTATCAGAAGTACAACCCTAAATATGTACAAAAGGTCACTGGCCTTCCGAAAGATGAAGTTGATGACTTTATGAAATTTTGTAAGCTTGGAGATAGTTTTATATCACTTTCCAGTGAATACGAAATAGTGATTGCGATTCAGGAATGTCACTCAAACTATAGTACTGAAGCTCCAATATTAGATACTCTTCGAGATAATTAATCTATCAATACAAAATTAAATAATACAGGTAAGTGATCTGAGATATCACTGGCATCCGTAAGAACTTCTCCACTTACAGGCATTATCCTATCACTGTTATAAAATATATAATCAATCTTCTGATACGGCTCTGCACTATCAAATGTGAAGTGCGTTTCCCTTTGCGATAAATAGTTAGCATCCGAAATAGCGGCTGCAATATTGGTTCCCTCGTAAATAATATCCATTGTATGATCGCTGAGAAAGTATTCATTTGGATTAGGATCCACTGGAGGAATACTATTGAAGTCCCCTACCAACAGCACCGGGTAATCTTTTTGGTATTTTTCGTACAAACCAATCACTATTTTGGCCTGCTTTTCTCTTGCAGGAATATCCCATGCTTCTAAGTGTGTATTAATAACTATGACTTCTTGATCACCTATTAAGACTTTGCCAACTTGGGCTAATCTGTCAATATAAAAAGCATTATAGTATGCTGGATTGCTTTCAGGCTTTTCCATCACGACTCTTTCGTTAGACGAAATCGTGAAATCACTTAGTAAAGCCTGCCCGGATAGCATTTTACCATACTGGGCGCTGATTGGCCAATAAGGAAAGGGTAAATACGTTTTATCCCAATTGACAGTCGTTGCTGAATTATGGTAGTTATTCTTTATGCCTATAGCATCCAGTTGATTGACTTCATAAGATCGCGCGGATTCAAAATCTATCTCTTGAAATCCAGCAATCGTAGGATGATATTTTTCAAAAAGCTCTATCGCCCTTTTCTCATTGCTCTTATAGAAATCAGCATCCGTGTCTACTGCCAGATTATTTGTCATACCTGATAGATATCCAATATTGTAAGTCATGATGCTCAATGTATCTCCAATAGTATATGGTAGGTTCTGAGTATTATACATATTGATTTTAGCGTATTCACTTTCATCCAATCTATTCGCACTCGCCCAGAAAAAGAATACGACTAGTAACACAACGATTGTAAGTACAATACTCAAAGCTTTTTTCATGGTATCTATAAATTATCTAGTTTAACGTTATCCGTTTATCAATATAAAAGCTCCCCAGTAGTAAGGGTCTGGATATTTTTCCATCAATTTCTCCTGAGCGATTTTGAATGATTTATGCTTGTCCTTGTTGATGACCCATTCTCTATAAAAAGCAGTCATCAGCGCTTGTGTAGCTTGATCATCAACTTTCCATAGACTCATCACTACCGCTTTAGCACCGGCTACAATAAAGGCTCTCTGCAATCCATATACACCTTCCCCAGTTTTGACATCTCCTAATCCTGTTTCACAGGCACTCAATACCACTAAGTCGGTATTGGCAAGTGTTAGGTTCATCGCTTCATAAGCTGTCAAAATTCCGTTGTCATCATTGCTAATACTCATATTCGATGAAGCCTCTCCAGCATTGGCTAACATCAATCCTGATCTGAGAAGAGGATTTTTTTGCGCATTTTCAGTTTGGATCCCAAACAACTTTTGTTTGCGGAATTGGGCATCTTCTAGAAAAAAACCATGAGTAGCAATGTGAAGAATACTCGGGTTTTCCATTTTCTTGATATTTGCTTCAGACGCTTCTTCACCCTTAAATCTTGAGGCAGTCAGTTTACGCTGACGCAAAAGGCCATATATATTGTCAATCTCTACTTCAGTCCCAGGTAATTCAGGAATATCACCATTGCCGCCATAGGATGGAAACCCAATTAGCGAAGCGTTATAGGTAATGCTTTTCGAAACTGGAACAGTCGTAAGTGACTTAGTATTCCCTACCAAATTGATGTCATATCTGTTGAGATTGAATTGACCATCTGAAGATTGAAGTGTATTCAAATTTATTTGGTGGAAAATACCATCTGCAGATATAGAAATTTGACGAATCCCTTTTAGACTTTCAGAGATTTTAGCCCAATACTGATCGTAGGAGTACTCATCTTTGACTTTTTGATGGATGGCATTATTATAATACTTGAAGTATCTAGTCTCTAGCTGTTTACCATTTGTTAATTTGACTAGCTCTATAGGATTATCAGGATTATTGGTAAGAACTAAGGCTGAATAAGATACCTGATCAGTAAAATTTTGTTCGAATACTCTGTGGCGTACAATTTCGATTGCAGCCTGCTGAGCACTCAATTTTTTCATTACTTCTTTATACGTGATATTGACTTGGCGGAGGTTATCGTTGAATTCAGAAGACTTTGAAGAAAGTTGTTTTTCCGTACTATTTGCTGCTTGCACCATAGAGTCCAAATTGATATCCTCATCCTTTAGTTCTTCATTAGAATAACTGTAATATCTAGCCAAAGATTCCTTTTGATCTACCCAGGTGAAATAAAGGCTTTTGAGACTTTCATCATCACTAGTTAGTATTTGTTGTTTTATACGATTACTCGTACTCAACAATATTCCTTTAGTAAATAATTGATAGCCGTACATGTCTTTGAGCAATGAAGGAATTTCTTTATATCCATCATTTACGAATGAATAAAAACGCTCGAACCTTGGATGCAAAATCTCCCAGTATCTCGTTTTCTCGGCTTCACTCATCGGAGGGAAGTAGGTGTCAACAAATTCCAGTGTTTGAGTTAGAACTTCTTTATATAAAGTAGCTGCACGGTCATATTCTCTTGACTTCCAGGCAAGAATAGCCAGGTCTTCCTTAGATTGTATATATTCTGGGTGATACTCAGACAGAGTAGTTTTACGGATAGCCAGAGATTTTTTCAGTAGCGGTAAGGCTTTTTCATAGTCTTCCTGAAAGCGATAGAAATTACCCAGATGACTAACCGTAGTCGCTAGAGACGGATGATTTTCACCAAACTTAGCCTCATAAATTTCTATGGCTTGTTTGAGCATACTCTCAACCTTATCATATTTTTCCATGTCCATGTATAATGACGCTAGATTATTGAGCGTATGCGCATAGTCGGGATGTTTTTTTTGACCTCTTTTCTCTTTGATAGAGAGTGCTTTGAGATATATAGCTTCAGCCTCCTCATACTTCCCCATCTCATGATAAAGTAGGGCAAGATTAGTCATCAATCGCTGATAGTTTACATTCTTACTTTTGGATTGATCTCCCACAATCTTAATGGATTGTTTCATGAGCGGGATTGCTTCTTCATATCTTCCTAAGCTTTGAAAAAGCATGGCTTTGTTATTGAGTGACACCGCATATCCCATGCTTTTCTCTCCTATATATTTACGATGTAAATCGATAGACTCTTTCATAAGTCGTTCTGACTCATTGTACTGGCCAAGATCTTTTAGCAGCAGTGCGTAATTATTGATAGAGGCTGCATAACCATGACTTTGCTTTCCGAGTACCTCTTCTCTCAAAGACATCCCTTGTAAAGTCCACTCTTCGGACTTGGTATATCTTCCAACGGTATGAGCAAGTAAACCAAGATTAGCCACTGTTTTCGCATAATAAGGATCTGATTGAGCACTCTCAGATTCAAAAGCTATCTTCGCAAGTTCAAAAGCTCTTTTTGCAGCTTTGAACTTATTATTGGCGTAAAGCATCTCCCCATTATCAACCAGGAGTCTCGCCTTTTGTAAAGGATCGAGTTCATTATTGTTATCAGAGTATTCTAAATAATTTAGTAAAAGCTTCTTTTGCCTTTCTTGTCGCTCCCTTACTTCAAATAATCCCGCATTATCACTGAGCGATATGGCATAGTTAAAACTTGTTGAATCATATTCTTCCTTAGCTTTTTCTAAACGCTCCTTTACAAGTGACTTGGCATTATTTAGTGTTATTTTCTCACTTGCTAGAGACTTCGCCTTGTCTTTAAGAAATTTTCCGAATTGCGCCTGTGACACCAATGGAGTAAGAAGTATTCCTAATATGATTACAATTAATTTTCGCATCAATGAGTTTTTACTGATAACGAATCTACTTAAAAATAATGTGAGAGTAAATAAAATTACGAGATAAGAAGAAGCATGTCAAATACTGCTGATCGAGATATACATAATGATGAACAAATTGTATGTTTTAAAGAATATTTCTCCTAACCTATCCATACAGCAATCCTACTGGGGTACGCTATAATTCAAACTAAAAATGATTTTTTTGTTGTTTATTTTTTACCCAAATTTGTTACCCTTTTCTCCGAGAGGGGAAGAAATAATTAACCACTACAACTCATAGTTGATTGACACAAATAATGGATAGCAAAGCGGTATGGACTGATTGTTTGAGAGTTATACAGGACAACGTAGCTGAGCAGAGTTTCAAAACTTGGTTTCAGCCTATCACTCCTTATAAACTTGAGAACAACGTACTTACCATTCAGGTTCCAAGCCAATTTTTTTACGAATGGCTAGAAGATAACTATGTTCAGGTATTGAAAAAAGCAATCGATGCAGTCATAGGACCTGGCGCTAAACTAGCTTACTCTGTGGTAGTTGATCAAGGTGGCGGCAATGGTAAACCTCCAATGACGATCAATTTACCAAATAGCAAATCTGGAAAACAGAATAATCAACAGAAGCAACCTAGCTATAACAGTCCGTTCCAGTTAAGAGATATAGAGGAAAATTATAGAACTTCTCAGCTCAACCAAAATTATACTTTTGATTCTTACATTGAAGGTGATTGTAATAGACTTGCTCGATCTGCAGGTATGGCAGTTGCACAAAAACCTGGGATCACTTCTTTCAACCCATTAATGCTTTATGGTGATGTTGGGTTAGGAAAGACACATTTAGTTCAGGCTATTGGAAACGAGATCAAGCAAGGCCCGCAGCAGAAGTTTATTTTGTATGTGTCCTCTGAAAAATTCACCAACCAGTTTATGGATGCGGTGAAGAGTAACAAAATTCAAGAATTTCAAAACTTCTACTTACAAGTAGATGTACTTATCATCGATGATGTTCAGTTCCTTGCTGGGAAAGAAAAAACACAGGAAATATTCTTCCACATTTTCAATCACCTACATCAAAGTGGTAAGCAAATCATCATGACAAGTGATTGTCCTCCACGTGACTTGAAAGGCTTGCAAGAGCGCTTACTTTCAAGATTCAAATGGGGACTGACTGCTGATATTCAAACACCAGATTTGGAAACCAGAATAGCTATCATCCATAAGAAAATGGAAGAAGATGGTATTCACATTCCTGAAGATGTGGTCGAGTACTTAGCTTATAGTGTAGATACTAACATTAGAGAATTGGAAGGTGTCTTAATTTCATTGATAGCCCATGCTTCTTTGAATAGAGCTGAAATAGATCTCGAACTGGCTAAGCAAACATTAAAAAATATTGTATCTGATATCGAAACTGAAGTTGGTGTCGATTATATTCAGAAAACAGTTTCCGAATTTTATCAAGTCAAAGTACCTGAACTCAAGGATAAGATTCGTAAAAAAGAGATCGTTGTCGCTCGCCAAGTAGCGATGTACTTCTGTAAAGAATACACCAACCATTCGCTAAAAGCTATTGGCTATCACTTCGGTGGACGAGATCACAGTACGGTGATCCATGCAGTACAAACCGTCAATGATTTGATGGATGTAGACAGCTCCTTCAAAACCAATATCGAGGAGCTTAGGAAGAAGCTTAAGATGAAGGCTCTATAAAAGTCTTTTCTCAAAGCATCACCTCCGCCTAGTCAAAAATCACATCCCCTTAATTATGTGAAACGAGATTCATTCTACCTCAAGTAAAATGAATAATTTTCGTATCTCCCCCTGCTATTAAAACCCTCTATTAATACTCTTCCTCTTATTTTTTCCAAAATAGTCGTGAGTTCTTCTGGACTCTTTATCTCATTACTATTGATTTTCATGATGATGAACTCTTCCTTCATACCTATTTGACTCATCAACCCTTGCTTGACATTGAAGACCTTCACACCATTATCCAATCCAAGTTGATCCATTTCTACTTTTGATACCGTTTCAAAATCTGCTCCTAATAGCTTTGACGAGTATATCTCATGTTTCAAGATACTAGTAGTTCCTTCTCTATTGGTCAAGATCATTTTTTTGATACTTACCTCTTTGTCTCGCTTGTAGGTAACGGTGATTTCATCTCCAGGAGAATGATAGCCAATGATCTCATCAAACTCACTTTTGGTATCGATCTTCTCATTATCAATTTTCAAAACCACATCTCCTTCTTGCATTTTGATACTCGTGGCAGCTCCTTCATTTTGGATATAAGAGACCACTACTCCTGAAAGATCATTTTGATCAATATTAAGATCAAATCGCTTAATCAAATCCTGATTAAGACCCACCACATCAGCGCCAAAAAAGGCCTTTTGAACTTCACCATACTCGATGAGGTCCCTCACGATCTTTTTTACAATATCTACAGGAACTGCAAAGCCATATCCCGCATAAGAACCTGTCCGAGATAAAATAGCCGTATTCACCCCTACTAACTCACCACTTCTGTTCACTAATGCACCTCCACTATTGCCTGGATTAATAGCTGCATCAGTCTGTATGAATGATTCTAATGGAAACTTACCTTGAAGAATATTAATGTCTCTACCTTTTGCACTAACTATCCCAGCTGTGACTGTAGAAGTCAAGTTGAACGGATTCCCTACGGCAATCACCCACTCTCCTACATTGAGGGTCTTCGAGCTTCCCAACGGAATAGCAGGTAAGTTTTTACTGTCTATTTTGAGAACCGCTAAATCAGTCGATGGATCAGTCCCTATCAATTTAGCCATAAAGGTGCTTTTATTATGAATCACTTCAATATGATCTGCATCTTCGATTACATGATTATTGGTGACGATAAATCCATCATTTGAGAATATTACTCCTGAACCGCTACTGATTTGTTGCTGCGTATTGGTGCTTCCACCGAAAACAGCATCCATCCAGCTAGAGGCATACCTTCGCTCAGAAATATTTTTGATATACACCACGCTGTTAGTGCTACTCTTAGATGCTTCCACAAAATCTTCTGCTGGTAAAGCCTTGGAGACTGTAGAAGAGTTCATTCCAGGATAATCTGTCATTTGATTACTGGCCTGAATAGCCTGAATGGCTGGCACACTAAATCCGGGGGTAAAAATATAAGTAAAGTAGGTAAATGCTCCCAACATTCCAGTAACGAAGCTTATGGTAATGATTCCTAATATTTTTTTCATCCTTAGTCTTTTTTCATTTAATCTAACGCCCTTTATTACGTACTGATTGATAGAATGTTGTTCACTTGCATATGAAAATAAGCTATTCTAAGAAGATAAAAACAAGTATGAATTCGCAATTCTAAAATCACTTATTGTAAATCTAAAATTCTTACATTTGCCCCCTATGGGAATTCGATCTATTCTTGCAAAACCATTTGCAGCCTATGTGGTAAAAAACCAGCAAAAGTGGGCAAAGTCTCCTTACGCCTATCAGGAACAAATCTTTCGAAGACTGATGACTGTCGGGGAGAATACAGTTTTCGGAAAAGATCATGGGTTGAACTCAGACACCAACTACGAAGCTTTCAAAGCTCAAGTGCCTATCAGAGACTACGAAGGATTGAAACATTATGTAGACCATGTCCTTGCTGGTGCTTCTGATGGGATGTGTTAAGGGAAGCCAGCCTACTTTGCCAAAACTTCAGGGACTACTTCAGGATCGAAACATATACCAATCACCAAAGAATCTTTACCAAATCACATCAATAGCGCACGAGACGCATTGCTGACTTATGCCCATGAAACCGGCAACGCTAAATTCTTAGATGGGAAATTGATTTTCTTATCGGG
>JAWUWD010000156.1:0-7593 GCA_034112085.1 Cyclobacteriaceae bacterium | reverse complement strand
AGTTTGTCTGCTTTTTTTCTCTCAATAACAATAGTTGTTCCTTCCTTTTCTTTGAATTCACAAATAGTATCTTTTCGGTCAATTATACTAATATCTTTTATTGTCGAAAACACATACTCTCCATCAATCAGTTTAGGCGTCATCCCTTTTATTAATTCCGATAAATTTGTTTCTCCAGCCATTTAATGTTTTGTTTTATATTTTATAAGCGAAATTAAAGATACTATAGTCCATACTCCTTCAAGTATTATAAATGGAATGTATTCCATAAGTATTGAAGCAAAACAAGCCATACTTGCACACCAATGAGATTCAGTAAAATAAAAGTCAAACCAGTGCTTTTTATTTTTCCAATTACATTAAGTATATATGCTAATAGTATTTGAAAAACTCCAATAAAACCAATCCAATCTATATTATTCATTTGTTGCTTTGCAACTTGTTGCTAACGCCCGTAGAATAGAATGCTGTGCCTATCCGGTACTTAATGGTGATGAAAGTAGTAGTTTCTGTGTTTCCCTGTAAGTTGCAGAGAACATAGCGACAAACTTTCTGCGTGATCACCTGCCGGAACCTGCGTGCAGGCCTACTACTACAACTAGCTTCGGGGAGACCTACATAATCAGCCATGAAACTCAAAACACAGAAGATACGGACTAGCCGCATGAACTCAAATAAATGTGAGTAAAGGCATGCGTTTCTATACCAATTGGCAGTAGTTTTTTTATTCCAACAAATTACTTCTGTTCTATTAATCAGAAACTACAAATTGCCACGATATACCATATTTGTCCTCACACCATCCAAATTTCTTCCCAAATCCATAATCTCCTTCACCTTTGTAATCGTCCAAGGGAACCATTACTTGACCACCATTTGAAGAAAGTTTTTTGAATAGTGTTTGTATCACATCATCTGAATTGTCACTTATTAAAAGTGAAACTGCAGGGGTAAATGACCAAGCATGATTATAATTACTTTCAGAAACCATATAATCTGTTCCATTTAATGTAAATACGCCATATTTAATGAGTTCAGGTGTACCACCTTCCTCACCTTCAGAGTATTTTTTTATGCTTTTAATTTCGGAATTTGGAAAGATGGAAACGTAAAAATTTATGGCTTCTTCAGCCTTTCCACATTGATCACCTACAAATGTTAGGAAAGTTGTTAAATTCATCTTTTCGCTGTTTAATTACTGCCAACATTTCGATAAACGCCATGGCGTTTATATAATATTATGAGCTAAGCTATATTATTTATAGTAGAACTCATAAAAACATTGAGGTCATTGCTTTCAGATCATAACACTTCTACAAGTGCACGAGTAATATCCTACTTACCAAGTCCGATAGAATCCTTTTTCTGAGGTTACTTATGCTAGCGATCTTTCATTACTCTGGTATCAAGCGTATGAATAATAGGGGGGACTCATATCAAAAAGTGTTTTTTCACACAAAAAAACGGTTTAGAATTTCTTCCAAACCGCTTTTACTACGATAGCTGTTAGCTACTTTTTTTGGATGACTAGTCAATAACAGTGACTAAATCTTCTTTACTTTTTCTCACTTTAGTAAGATTGACCAACCAGTCATTCTCCTCATCGCGATAACCTATTGGAAGCAAAACACAGCTTCTAAGTCCTTGATCTCCTGATTAGTAATCATGATGATTTCAAACGGCTGTAGTCCACTTGAAGTAGGGGCAAGAGAGGCCGCTTCAATGATGTTGTCTACCTTTTCCTATGCTACTTTTTTGCCATTCACGGCTTTAGCAGCGTATCCCCAATTTAATTTGTCTAATAATTCCATTTTATCTATTCTCTAATTTTAGTATAACTGTTAATCGGAATTATAAACTGAATGCTCCAACGGCTTTTTCACCGCCCTCCCAAAGAATGTTAATATTCGATTCATCAGAAAGAAGATCTTCTGGTATCAATAAGTCAGGAAAACCACTCCATCCAGCCATTGGCCCATAGAAATTTCCAGCCTTGGCTTCCGGATCCATTGCTGCTCGAATGATTCCTGTAGCGCCATCTTCAGGTGATTGCGCTTGATTCATAAATTCTGATTCTGCGTCCATTCCCCCATCTTCTGCTGTGGTCACCTGAAGATTGGTTCGCGCGAGACCGGGATGAGCCAAAAGAGGAATCACATTTGTAATTTTGGCTTCTTCTAGTTTATTTTTCAATCCGTAGGTAAAGACTGCATTGGCTAATTTCGTCTGGTGATAGCGTTCCCATCTTGGTCCTCCGAATCCAGGGTTTTCTTGTCCCGCTTCATCGCCTCCGAGATTACCACCGTTTTTCCCGAAGTATTCCATCTTCAGAGGCCCTCCTAATCTCGCCATTGAGCTATGATTCACAATTCGTGCAGCCTCACTTTTCTTAAGCAGCGGAAATAATTCCTTTGTGATAAAGAAATGGGAAATAACATTGGTCTGCATCTGTACGTCATAGCCATCCACGGTAGCTTGGTCCTTCAGTGCCATCACTCCGGCATTATTTACAAGCACATCGATCAAATCGTATTTTGACTTAATCGTTTCTATAGCACTTCTGACACTATCTTGGCTTTGTAAATCACAATCAATAGCATCGAAATTTGCATTAGGAACAGCTTCTTGCAATTGCGTAAGCGAATTTTGTGACCTTTCACTTTTGCGATTTAGGAGAATGACTTTTGCTCCCTTCTTTGCTAATTCTCTAGCACAGATAAAACCAGTTCCACTGGTAGTACCCGTGATAACCACTACTTTATTGGTCATGTCTTGAGAATGATTGTTTATTACATCATCGAGGTGAAGGGTTTTGATTTGATTTGTCATATTATTTTATGGTTTAAAGTATATGCTGATTCAAAACTATTGATTAATGATTGGCTAGGACTGCACAGATTGCAGAGGGTCTAACACAAGTTGCTAATTTAAGCTTCTATATTCCACTGGAGTTCGCCCCGTCTTGGACTTAAAAAGTCGCGTGAAATAATGAGGATAATTGAATCCAAGCTCATAAGCGATTTCACTAATGGACTGCTCTGTGCCTAGGATCATGTTTTTGGCTTGCTCAACCACATATTCGTTGATGTGATCCTTGGGTGCTCGTCCTGTTTCCTTCTTGATTAGGTCACTGAAATAGTGTTGAGAGATATGCGCACTATCTGCAAAACGCTGAATGGTGGGAACACCAAATTCGAGTGCTTTCTTCTCTTTGTAATAGCCCTTAAGTTCTCTTTCGAACTGAGAAACGATGTCCTTGATTTGGTTGGTGCGTGTATTGAACTGGCGCTCATAGAATCGCGTGCTATAGTTTAGTAAGAGTTCAATATGCGAAACCAGTACTTGCTGACTGTGGTTATCAATGCGTTCTTTTATCTCGTGTTGAACCATTGTGATACAATCAGTCAATGTCGATTGTTCCTGGTCTGAAAGGTGCAGCGCTTCATGGACTTCATAATTGAAAAAACTATAGTCGTCAATTTTGGTGCCTAGGGCAGTGTTTCTTATCAAGTCGGGGTGGAAGTAGAGCATCCAGCCATTGACTTCTCCAAGCTCTTGTGCTTTGGTTAAGGTGATTACTTGATTAGGAGCTGTGAAGATCAGAACACCTTCATCGAAGTCATACGTATTCCTGCCATAGTTAATGCCACACCCCGAGTCTTTTAGTGCAATGCAATACATAGATGAGCTGTATCTTGCGCCAATGGTTTCTTCTCCATACCCTAATTTTGCCGTATCGATAATAGTGATCAGAGGGTGTGTGGGCTTCTCTAACCTCATGCCTTGAAGCAATTCACTGATTGACTTTGAATGTATGATGCTGTTACCCATTTTTTTACCAAAGGTATATATTGAGTTGAAGAAGGACTAACACAAATTCCTGTTCTTACAACACTTTCAAGTTAAAATAACTCTTCTAATACCTTAGTTCTATAAGTGAATATTTCTTCCAACTTCTTCTCGATAATAAGACTATTGACGATATCCCCTAAGTACCCAAACGGAGGCTGATAACTTACAATATCTTTCATCAGTGTACCATCTGATGTAGCTTCTAGAAAGTGCTGGTGATGCCATAGCTTATAGGGGCCAACTCGTTGTTCATCTACGAAGTATTCTTTGTCTTTCAAATGGGTGATTTCTGTCACCCAAGTGGTTTTGATGCCCATCAATGGGGATACTTTATAGCTGATTATCATTCCTTCGTACATCTTATCTGGTAGATCAGAAGAGGTGATATCAAAGCCCATATAATCTGGGGTAATTAGTTTAAGGTTTTTAGGACTTGAAATAAAATCCCACAATTCATCAACCGAGTACTGAAATAGTTGTGATTGTTTGAATTGATAAAATCCCATCTAATAATTCTTTTGTAAAAATTCAATTTGCTTAAGTAAACCATCGGCTTCCGCAGATTTCAAGTCACTCTGTTTTCTATTAGTAGTAGAAAGCTTAAACGCATCATGGAGCAATTTCTTATAGCTCTCTTCGAGCTTTTCGACTTGTGTTTTCTTTTTAAATAATCCGAACATAATTGAATTCTTTATTGTGTTTTTGTCTTCAAAGGGCGCCTAGCTCTTTGGTTTATGATTTAATAACAATATTCTAATTTGGTAATCTTAGGATTTATCGACTGCCACCAGCTTACTGATCAAGCCTCTAAATAATACTTCATGAAAGGGGATGACCATCATCCAATATAACCTACCTAAAAGCCCTAAAGGCCTAAATGTTGCTGTTTGTACAAGTTCTCCAGAGACGATTTTGAATTCTAGCCAAGCTTCTCCAGGTAATTTCATTTCAGCAAATAAGAGCAATCTACCTTCCTCTTTGTTAGCATACAAGACTCTCCAAAAGTCCAATGCATCTCCTGCTTGTAAAACATTTGAATTCGTTCGACCTCTTCTTAGACCAACTCCACCAGAGAGCTTGTCAAGATATCCTCTTAACTTCCACAGCCAATCTCCGTGGTACCAACCTGTTGTTCCACCAATATTCCAGATTTTATTGATACTCGTTTCCTGATCCTTGATTACTAATCTACGCTCATCTTTATAGCAACCAAAAGTGGGTACTTGTACAAATTCTGAGATATGACTACTCATCCCACTGCTAGCATAGGCATCTTTCCAACTTGAAACTATGGCATTGGCTTCAATTTTGGAAAAAGCCCTGGCCAATGACTCTTTGTAACTTAGTGGAGTTTGTCCTAGTATGCCGTTGATTGCAGTATCGCGACAAATCACTTCTACTTTCATACTGTTTACTAAAGCGACAGCCAGCTTGTAAGAAGTGGAAGTCACAAAATAGAGCCAGTATGAAGATAACCTAGGCGTCATCACTGGGACCGTATATATTCTCCTTTTCAGGTTTCTAACCGCAGCAAATTCTAACAACATTTCTTTATAACTAAGAATATCTGGGCCTCCTATGTCGAAATTTTCATTGAATACTTTTTCATTAAATATAGATTTGTTCAAAAAACCTAAAACATCAGAAATACCAATGGATTGACACTTTGTATTAAGCCATTTTGGGGTGACCATGATTGGAAGTTTTTCAACTAAATCTCTTAAAATCTCAAAGGAGGCACTTCCTGAGCCTATAATGATACCAGCTCTCAATGTTGTGAAATTATAACTTCCTTTACCTAGTTCTATTTCTACCGATTTTCTAGAAGACAGATGTTTTGATAAATTTTCTTCATTTACGATTCCACTGAGATATACGACATGCTGTACATGAGTTTCGCCCATAGCAATGCGAAAATTTATGGCTGACTCTTCTTCCAATTTTTGATAGTCAGATGAAGCAGACATCGAATGAACCAAGTAATAAGCACCATCAATGTCTTTTGGGATGTTATTCAAACTATCTTTTTCCAGAAGGTCTATTTGGACGACATTAATTTTTGACTTAATCGATTCGGGAGGATTGAACCTATCAACATCTCTGACGCAACAAGTAACTTTATGTCCTCCATCTACTAAAATGGGAAGAAGTCGCTTGCCTATATATCCTGTGGCACCTGTTAATAGTATATGCATTATTATTTATGATAATAACGAAATTTCTCGAGTGATCATTGAGCTTTTCAATTTTCTATACTCTTTTAAACTCATTATTGATAAAAAAAGAGCCGGTATTAAACTTAATACCGGCTCAAACCTAATCAACAACTCACCTATGAAACTCTTTACACTTATAATGTTGGTATAAGTACTTTGTCTATCACATGAATAACACCGTTTGTACCGTTAATGTTCACATCGGTAACAGTAGCATCCATGTTTGTGTCATCTTTATCAGTTATAGTCACATTATCACCTACATTTATAGTAAGAGTTTGTGCTTTAACTGTTGCTGGAGATAAACCATCTGCTAAATCTGTTGAATAAACTTGCGCAGCGATCACATGATATTTCAATACTTCCGATATTTGAGCATCTGTCAATGTACTTGTCACACCTACTATTTCAGCAAAGGCAGCATCAGTAGGAGCAAATATCGTGTAAGGACCGTCACCAGTGATAGCTGTCAATACAGCTGACTGAGCTGGGTCTGTCAATAATGCTACTAAAGTTGTGAATTCTGCGTCTTCCGCAGTTGAAAGAGCAACCGCAATATTAACAACTGTTTCTGATGGAGGTAATAACATTCTATCTATTACATGTACCACACCATTGGAACCGCTGATATCTGTTGCAGTCACTTGTGTGCTACCGTTGATATATACTCCTCCACCATTGTTGGATAAATAGAAATCGCCACCAAGTGTAGTGATTTTAGCTGGCGCAGCTACAGCAGTAGCTGGTAGACCAGAAGCCATTATTGTTCCATCAATAACATGATAAGTCAATACCGCATTTAATGTTTCTTGATTAGGTAGCTCTGTGATTCCAGCAGCTACAAAAGCATCATTAGTTGGAGCGAATAGAGTAAGTCCTTCATTAGATGTACCATTACCCAATAATGTTGTCAATACTGATGGGTCAGCGGCAAGTACAGCTGCAATCAATGTTGTAAAGTTCACATTGAAATAAGCAGGTGCAACGATAGTTCCTACAATAGGAGCTATTGAAGGGGGAACCATCACGTTCTTTACAATATGGATGATACCATTATTTGCCTCTATGTCAGCTTCGATGACTTGCGCATCACTAATAAATACACCGTCAGTGTTGATAGCTATCGTCACATCTTCACCAGAAGCTGTAGTAGCAGTTTGACCATCGGTCAAATCAGTTGAAGCGATATTGGCTCCAGTAATCACATGGTAAGTAAGTATGTCTCTAATTACAGATTCTGGAATATCACTTAATTGTGTTTGACCAACTGCTCCTAACAAAGCAACAAATGCATCGTTGTCAGGTGCGAAGACTGTATTGTTACCATCTGCACTCAACAAAGTCACTAAATCAGGGAAGAGCGTCAAAGCCTCCACCAATATACTTTGAACCTGCTACATTTAACCGGACAGTAAGTTAAGCTCGTAAGTCTTAAATTTACTGATAATGAAAAGAGAAAGAAGACACTTCGATAGGGAGTTTAAAATGATGGCAGTCAATCTATGTTTGGCAGGTAAGCCTACCA
>JAWUWD010000155.1:0-9874 GCA_034112085.1 Cyclobacteriaceae bacterium | reverse complement strand
AAAGGCATATTCGCTTATGAAAACAAAAATATCGAAGCCATCAAAGAAGAAATCGCAACAGTGGAAACATTGGTTATAGGTGCTGAATTAGTAGTGTCAGATAATGGAATTGCGATATGCAGTGCTGGCCCCACAAGATATGCTCCGAGCCAAGGAGACATTTACAAATCCAATGTTTTGATCAATCAAATGAAGGCTATGATCGCTATGTTGGAAGTTGATGACGGCAAAACTGAAGAATACTTAATAACCGCCACAGAATTCGAAGACAAATCTGAATATTCTTATGGACCTCCCGATATTCCTTTTCCATCTTATGAGCAATATGGAGAATGGCTCTTGACTAAAAATCGTGGGGAGGAAGCGATTGTTCAGTTCGATAGAAGCCTAGAGAATGCACAAAACAGGTCAAAAGCGCTGCACGGAAAAATCAAAGCACTAACTATGCTCGATAGATCAGAAGAAGCCAATGCCATCAAAGAAATATTAAGTAGATTCTGGAATGAGAATTTAGTGGCTTCTAATTAACCTACATTATTTAGGCAGTTGTTCGTTACAGATTTACTCAGAATAAGTGTTTTGGAAAAATACACGTGAACTATATCACTTCTAGAAACTCTTTTACTGCCTTCCAATATTCTTTAGAGTCATTGAACTTTGCCCAAAGTGCTCTTGAACCATGATTACCTGAGGTTTCAGGTAAGAAGTAGTGTTTTTGATTTGATTCAATAGCTTCAAAGATCTTCCACCAACTCCCTTTTTCATTTTTACCAGAAGTAATAAATACAGGCTTTGTGATGTTCTTAGCACTTGAAGTAATGAAATCTGCTGGTTTATCGAATCTACCGAAATATTCTCCTGGAGAAAACGCCAATGCACCATCTATTTCATTCGGCATATCACCCGCAATTTTCAATACCAATGCAGAAGAATAAGAGCTACCCCAAATAATCAGCTTACCACTAGCAAAATTAGCCTTAGCATACGATATCGCGGCTTTCATATCAGGTATGGCATCTATGTATTGCGTGCCCTTCATAGCCTTCTCAGCACTGGTTTTAGTTTTATTAGGAATACCATTTACAGATCCTCCAGATCGCTGATCTATAGCCATACAGTTGTACCCCATGGCATTGAGAATTGGGGCAATTTCTAAGTATTCACCCCTACTCCAATTGGCTTGATGAAACAATATGATGAAAGTAGAGGTATCTGGATGCGTTAGATACAAGTCAGCTGTAATTTGCACACCATCCTCAGCTTTGAAAGTAGTGACCTCCTGAGCTCGAGCTAAGTTTATCAGGAATATTACTATTATAGTTAAGAGGTACTTATTGAGCTTCATAGGGATCTGTTTAGTAAGATGAATGAATGTACTCAAAACAAAAACTGCCAGCAAATAGCTGGTAGTTTTAAATCAAATAGTTTTAAGAAAACAACTACTTCGACTTCTTATAAAAGTTAATCGGATTCTTAACTCCTTTGTACTTGATAATCTCAATTCCTGCACTACCTAGAAACATATCCGCTTCTACCTTTAGTGGTAGCCTATTTTTATCATCAGAGATCCATACCGTGACTGAATTCTCTCCATCGAAAAGTTTATTATCTGGGACTACAGGAACCAATTTAATAGCATTGAATTTCCCAACCTTGGTCTTGACCACTCCTTTGCCGTTATAGATAATATCCAAATCATAGAACTCATCATCAAAGAAACCAGACATTGTCAAAGTATCTCCAATTGGCATATTGTCAAAGTCAATAGTTCGTAAATACATAAATCCACTAATCATACTTCGTACATTTTTCATTGGCGCTGCGTAGTACAATGGTTCTTTGAACACTCCAGTTTCATCGTCTACCTCTTTAACTTCAATATTGTTGGTAGTATGATCAAATTTGATCAATTCGTTCTTTCGATAATTACCTTCCTTAAGCTTACGGTAAGCTATATGTGGCACCAAAGACAAGGTATCAATATATGCACCCCAGTTGTCATCGACTCTCGAAACCCAATCGACCATCCCACTAGTTTTACCCCACATCTCTACTTTATAGCATCCTCGATAGTTGATACTGTGGATAGTCGGATGAACTTTCATTTTGGCTTTACCTACAGTGAAAACCCCCACGCTCATCTTAAACTCAATCTCCTCTCCCACTTCAAAACTCTCATTGTTGACGATCAGTGAATCGGGTTCTTTAGAACTAAAAGACGCAAGAAAGACTATTCCAACTAATAATATGATCGACCTTTTCATAACAATAAGTTTTGGTGTGATGAATGGAATAAACAAAGCTGATGCCAAAGTGAATTTAAGGTTATGCATAACTACTTAAACAGCTACATTATTTTCTCTTAGTGCATCATTGAGCGAGGTTTTCAAATCAGTACTCGCCTTTCTCTTACCAATAATTAGTGCACAAGGAACGTTGTACTCACCAGCAGCGAACTTCTTAGTATAAGATCCAGGTATGACTACTGACCTTTCTGGAACATACCCTTTAGTTTCTATAGGTTCATCTCCCGTCACATCTATGATCTTGGAGCTTCCAGTTAATACGACATTAGCACCAAGTACCGCTTCCTTGCCTATTCTCACACCTTCCACGATTATACATCTAGATCCAATAAATGCTCCGTCTTCTATAATTACGGGAGCTGCTTGCACTGGCTCTAACACACCTCCAATGCCTACACCACCGCTTAGATGCACGTTCTTGCCTATTTGAGCACAACTACCCACAGTAGCCCAAGTATCAACCATAGTGCCTTCATCCACAAATGCACCTATGTTGATATATGATGGCATCATGATCACTCCTTTGCCTACATGTGCACCATATCTAGCTATTGCATGTGGCACTACTCTTACTCCTAATTCCTTATAATTAGACTTCAAGCCAATTTTATCATGAAATTCGAACGGACCTACTTCAATAGTTTCCATTTTCTGAATTGGGAAATACATGATTACAGCCTTTTTGATCCACTCATTGACTTTCCACCCATCACTAGTTGGTTCAGCTACTCTTATTTTCCCTTTGTCAAGATCCTCTACAACTTGTCGAATGACATCCTGTACACTAGTATCCTTTAACATTGAGCGATCAGCCCAGGCTTGTCCGATTATTTCCATTTCTTGATAAGTTCAAAGTTTATTAATTGAAGTTCAAAGTTCATAGATTTTAAACAGTTGCAAAGAGATCTAGCAATAAAATCTTTCTGTAATGTGCTGATATTCCAGTTTATCCATATTTTTAGGCTATCCAATACTATGACTAAAAAGAAGATTGTAATAGCCTCTGTCCTTAAGCCTGTAAATGACACGAGGATGTATGAGAAAATGGCTACATCATTGGCAAATACAGGTAAATATGATGTTGACATTATAGGATTTTCTATCAAGAATATCCCCAAGCGAGATAACATTACTTTTCACCCCTTATTCAATTTTCCACGCCTATCAGTTGAACGATTAATGGCTGGTAAAAATTGCTATGATCTACTCAAAAAGATTAAGCCGGAACTACTGATCATCAATACACATGAATTGCTTATTACCGCAGTTTGTTATGGCCTCTTCCATAAGACAAAATTAATCTACGATGTTCGGGAAAATTACTATCGCAACATCTTACATACGACAACTTTTCCAAAATTGATCAAGCCCTTTTTGGCCGGTTGGATACGTCTAAAAGAATACTTAAGTCATTTGTTTTTTGATCATTATTTCCTTGCAGAAAAATACTACGAACAAGAGTTCAGTTTCACTAAAGGAAAAAGCACTGTATTAGAAAATAAGCATCAGGCCATCGAAGGTTTAGTCTTGAATGATAACCGGGATAAGACTAAAATAAAATTACTCTTTAGTGGAACATTGGCAGAAAGCACTGGCGTTTTTCATGCAATCAACTTGGCAATATCTCTTCACGAAATTGATGAATCCATATCACTAGATATTATCGGATACAGTCCGCTTCCTCACCTCATCAACCAGATCGAATCCGAAATAAAATCATTGGATTATATACGCCTCCATGGTGGCGAAGAATTGATATCACATGAGGAGATTATCCTCAAGATAAGTGAATCCAATTTTGGGATAATTTGTTACCCATATAATAAAAGTACAATTAATTCGACACCTACTAAACTATACGAATACCTAGCCAACCGTCTTCCGCTTATTATCCAAAACCATCCTAAATGGAAAGCCATTTGCCTTGATAATTCTGCGGGAATTGTAATAGATTATGATCACTATGATGTGAATCATGTACTCGAATCTATGAAATCAAGCCCATTCTACAACAATGCCCAGAATGATGACTTTTCATGGTCTTCCGAAGAGTTAAAAATGTTAGCAATTATTAACTCATAGACACCTATTAATCAGTATTTTAAATACTATTACCTAATGTGATAGTAATGCAGATAATCAGCTCAATATTGAGCTGAAAATTCCGTTACAAACTAATTTCATCCTTCTGATCATAATCTCTTCTTTATTCTTGCTTCAATAATAGCAATTTATATTTTTAGACTCATCTAAACCTTATCAAATATTTTTTAAAAGATTGTATCAATGAATATAAACAACATAAGCTCACCTATTTTTAAATATGCATTAAAATTATTTTTAGGTACATCTAAAATAACTAAATTAGCAGAAATTTAAACAACATGAACACACTCAGCTTCACCGAAGAAAACTACTTGAAATCTATCTATCATTTATCAGAAGGTGGAGTGAAAGAAGTCTCGACAAATGCTATCGCAGATGACCTGCAAACCAAAGCAGCATCTGTGACTGATATGATCAAAAAACTCGCTAACAAAGAAGTCATCAACTATAAAAAGTACAAGGGTGTAAACGTCTCTCCTACTGGAAAAATGGCAGCACTTCAAGTCATTCGCAAGCATAGACTTTGGGAAGTTTTCTTAGTGGAGAAAATGAAGTTTAATTGGGATCAAGTTCACGAAGTTGCCGAGCAACTAGAACATATAAAATCGCCTTTACTCATCCAAAGACTTGATGAATTTTTAGGGTATCCAAAGAACGATCCTCACGGGGATCCGATTCCAGATGAACATGGAGAATTCAATTCCAAGCCACAAATATCATTGAGTGAAGCGGAACTTCATCATGAAGGAATCTTGATGTCGGTGAAAGATACCTCTACCCCATTCTTACAATATCTAGATAAAATTGGCGCTTATATTGGCGCGAAAATTAAGATCATGGACCGCGTTGTTTTCGATGGTTCGCATGAAATTCTACTGGATAATAAAAGAACTTTATTCGTCTCCAAAGAAGTTGCTCAAAACATATTAATCTCTGAATGATGAATTTCAAATACTTATATATCACCCTCATTATTGCTTCCTGTTTTGGTTGTCAACATAGTGATCAACAAGAGAAATCTAAGCCACATATTGTCACCACGATTGGCATGCTTGCAGACGCGACTATGAATATCGTAGGTGACTCCGCAACGGTTGAGGCACTGATGGGGCCGGGCGTTGATCCGCATCTATATAAAGCCACTCAAGGTGACTTACAATTACTGATCGAAGGAGATATTATTATTTATAATGGACTTCATCTAGAAGGAAAAATGGGGGAAGTCTTGAAAAAATTAGGCCGTTCGAAGCCTGTGATTGCTGCTGCTGAAACAATTCCAAAAGACCAAAGAAAACAAAGTATGGCATACACTGACGCCTACGATCCGCACGTATGGTTCGATGTGTCTTTATGGAAGATCACTACCCAAAATATAAGCATTCAATTGAAACAGCTTCATCCAGAGAATGCAGCATATTATGAAGAGAATACTACTCAATACTTACTAAAGCTTGATTCACTTCACGAATCCGTGGAGCTCGGAATTGCCAAAATTCCTAAGAATCAGCGAATTCTCATCACCGCGCATGATGCTTTCGAATATTTTGGCACAGCCTACGGAATGCAGGTGCGTGGTCTTCAGGGCATTTCCACAGTTTCAGATTTTGGACTAAAAGACATAACGGAATTAGTCGATTATATAGTCTCTAGTAAGGTTAAAGCAGTATTCATAGAAACCTCTGTATCTCAAAAAGCAATCAAAGCAGTGGTAGAAGGTTGTCGTAAAAGAGGTTTTGAAGTAGTGATTGGCGGAAGCTTATATTCTGACGCCATGGGAGCAGCAGACACACCAGAAGGCACCTACATCGGCATGGTAAACGCCAATGTGCAAACAATTGTAAACGCACTAAAATGATTGAGCAAGTTGAGCAACCCATTCTTGAGATCCATGATCTCACAGTAGCATATGACAAGAAGCCTGTTCTATGGGATATCGACCTATCTATACCTAAAGGGAAATTGGTTGGAATCATCGGTCCTAATGGAGCTGGGAAATCTACCTTAATCAAGTCTATTATGGGCCTTGTCCCTAATAGTAGTGGTTACGTGAAGTTATTTGACAAAGAACTCGATCAAGTGAGGAACGATATTAGTTATGTTCCTCAACGAGAGTCAGTTGACTGGGACTTCCCTGCCTCAGTTATGGATGTGGTACTCATGGGACGATATGGTAAACTCGGTCTATTCAAACGCCCAAGAAAAGCAGATAAAGAAGTTGCCATGGATTCCTTGAGAAAAGTGGGGATGGAAGCTTATACCGATCGACAAATATCTCAGCTATCTGGTGGACAGCAACAACGGGTATTTCTAGCAAGGTCACTTGCACAGCAAGCTGAATTGTACTTTATGGACGAACCCTTCGCTGGAGTTGATGCGGCTACTGAAACAGCTATTATCAACATTCTAAAGGAAATGTCTGCTCAGGAAAAGACCGTCATAGTGGTGCATCATGATCTACAGTCAGTAGCACAATATTTTGACTGGGTAATCTTGATAAACACAAGGCTTGTAGCTTCAGGCCCTACAGAAAGTGTATTCACTAAAGAACTTCTACAGGAAACTTATGGCGGTAAACTCACCCTGCTCACAGAGGTAGGCGATTTATTACAAAAACAGCAATTTCCAAACAGAGAGAGAAAAAGCAAATAAACTCATGGAATCACTGTTTGAATTCTTCTCCTTTTCCGATCCTAATGTACGTTATGTAGCATTTGGATCAGTACTACTCACTGCCAGTGCGGCAATAGTGGGTTGTTTTACATTTTTGAAGAAAAAAGCACTGGTTGGAGACGCAGTAGCACATTCAGTACTCCCTGGTATTTGCTTAGCATTTATGTTATCTGGCACCAAGAACCCTTTCTATATAATTCTAGGGGCATTTATTACTGGATGGCTGTCTTTAGTGATCATTGACAAGATCACTGCCAAATCTAAGATCAAAGAAGACACCGCTATCGCCTTGATCTTATCTGTATTCTTTGGGTTGGGCATTTTATTATTGACCATTATTCAACATTCAGGAAATGCTGCTCAAAGTGGCTTAGATCATTTTCTGTTTGGAAATGCTGCTGCACTCATAGGGGATGATTTATTGGTGTTTTCAGCAGTAGCCACCATATTATTGATTGCTGTTACGCTCTTCTTTAAGGAATTCACATTGATCTCATTTGATGAGAATTTTGCCAAGAGCATAGGCTTTCCCGTTCGTAAAATAGAATTGGTATTAACAACGCTCACTGTATTGGCAGTAGTGATCGGTATTCAGGCAGTAGGTGTTGTTCTAATGGCAGCTATGCTGATCACGCCAGCGGCAGCAGCAAGGTTCTGGACTGATAAGATCCGAGTGATGTTGGTATTGTCTGCTATACTCGGAGCAATTGCAGGCTTACTAGGCACTTATGTTTCGTACATTGCTCCATCTATGCCCACTGGCCCTTGGATAGTCGTGATCATCTCAACGATTGCTTTCTTCTCTTTCTTCTTTGCCCCAAAGAAAGGCATCATTAGTCGTTTGATTCGCCAAAGACAAATTCAAAATCAAATGGGTGAAGAGAATATACTTAAAGCCCTATATCAACTTGGTGAACAAGATGAAGATTTCTATATCAAACGTTCATTAGATACCATCATAAAAAGAAGGCCCTTCAAGTCATCCACTTTACTCAAAGGATTGAAACGACTTAGAAGATATGGCTTCATCAATAATGGAGGGCATACATGGTCGCTGACCAAGGAAGGTAAAGATAAGGGCCAAAGAACAGTGAAACTTCATCGACTTTGGGAATTGTATTTGACACAATACTTGCATATCGCACCAGATCATGTCCATGAAGATGCAGAAACCATTGAGCATATTTTGACTCCTGATTTAGAAGCGAAATTAGAACAGTTATTAGAATATCCTGAGTTAGATCCTCATAAATCCAAAATACCGTATCGGAATTAAAGGGACAATTTGATCAGCTAAAATTTGACAGTTAATGTACCTAACAAGAATAATAAACTTGCAACTGATGAACTATAAACTAAGTAGATGAATGCTTTCTGGATTATTCTAGCCGGTTCTTTAGTGGCCACTTCTTGTGGATTACTTGGATGTTATCTTATTCTTAGGAAGATGGCAATGGTAGGTGATGCCATCTCTCATGCGGTACTACCGGGCATCGTAATTGCATTTCTTGTGTCAGGAAATAGAGACTCTTTCACCATGCTGATTGGAGCGGGATTGATTGGCGTGTTTACTACTTTCTTAATTGAATTTTTTCATAAAAAGGGCAAATTGCAATCAGATGCATCTATTGGCGTAACCTTTACTTGGCTATTCGCTATTGGTGTTATACTAGTGTCATTGTATACAAGCAATGTTGACATAGACCAAGATTGCGTACTTTATGGAGAAATAGCCTATGTCCCTCTAAATGTTTGGATAACTGGAAGTGGCCTAAACATGGGACCTAAAACCATCTACATATCAGCGGCTGTATTGGTTATTGTGATTTCGTTCATAATCTTTGGATACAAAGAGTTACTAATCACCACGTTTGATCCGGCACTAGCCTCTGCCTTTGGTATATCAACCGCTCTATGGCATTATCTACTTATGGGAGCTGTATCATTGACTACAGTTGCTTCGTTTGAGTCTGTTGGCGCTATATTGGTAGTTGCACTACTCGTTGCTCCTGCTGGAACCGCTTATCTCCTTACCACCAATTTCAAAAAAATGATGATGATCAGTGCTATACTCGGTGTTTTGATCTCAATTCTTGGGTATTATTTGGCCGTTTGGGTCAATGGATCTATAGCTGGTGCAATGGCTACTGTTGCTGGAATACTATTCGGATTAGCTTTCTTATTTTCTCCTAGTGAAGGAATCTTAATAAAGAGGAAGCTAGATGTGCCGCCCAACTTATAAAGGCCATTTCAGTATATAGCTGACAAGATGATTCTACTTTAATCTGAAGGCATTACTACCCACAAAATGAGATAAACCAACATCCCAGGGAAGGCTGCACTCAATACTGAAACCAGTATATAAAGCAATCTAACCATCGCCACTTCCCAACCAAGATAATTGGCAATTCCACCACATACGCCTGCTATTACTTTAGTATTTGATCTAGTTAGTTTGCTTTTCGACATTGTATAATATTTATTTAGAACGCTAGTTCTTGAATTTATTGCTTTCTTGAACCCCTTAACACTTCTACCCAACCTGAATAAGTACGAACTCCATCAATAGCCAAAGAATAGAAATACACCCCTTCCGCATCATCTCCTCCATCCCAAAGACTATTATCACTCTCACTGGTGTAGTAATAATTATTTGAACTAAAGATTTGTTTACCCCATCTGTTTGAGATTACTAAGCTTGTACTAGAACCATCAACAGGTAAGTTTCTTACAAAGAATAATTCATTCATACCATCTCCATTTGGGGTGAAAATATTTGGTATAAATACCGT
>JAWUWD010000154.1:0-16178 GCA_034112085.1 Cyclobacteriaceae bacterium | reverse complement strand
CCGTCATCATTTAAAACAATGTACAAAAATGAAGTCTCCCCACTATAATTGAAGTATGTCGTATCAGTACGGATGGTATCTCCCACCTGCAATCCACTTAATAATAAGGAGGTGGTGTGAAGAAGTGTTGCATCAGTACCTGAAACTGTATCTGGGCTAATGGTAGGGTTATGTTCCCAAAAACTAACAGGCAAATCATCACTAATCACCAAAGAACCAGAATTAATAATATTGAAGGCCACACCTATTTCTAAATCTCCACAAGTTGGTGGTATCACAATCACAGCAGGTAATGCCGTTGGATCATAATTTACATCCTCTGGATCAAGTATTGGATCATCTGGATCCAGGCCTACAAAAGCTATGTCAGGACCAGGGAAAAATGGACATCCATCGCCCCCTAAGGTTGGCACTTGATTCATAAAAGTATTGAAAGGCATAATCTCACCAGGAATTCCATCAGCACATGGTCCATTGCCAAAACTGATGGTCATGTCCATCATCTGTCTAGGAATGGTCAAATCATCGAGCACATTCACCACATGATAACCAGACTGATTCCATACTTGGCGAGTAGGTAGCCAATTATTTTCTTCTGAAAAATAAGCTCTGATTTGCCCTAAAGCTTGTTGCTGAATTTCAGCATCAATATCAAAGCTATTAGATGTATTACAAGGAACACAAATATCGGTACTACCATTGCCATCTATATCAGCAATAATAGGTCCTTCAGTCATCGTATGAGATTGGCAAGCCACGGCCCACTCTACTTGAGTTCCTGTAGGTCCATCTATGACCACCAGTTGTTGTGAATCACGATAAACAACTTCAGGATAGCCATCATAATTGAAGTCATAAACTGTGGTTGCGACTACGCCTGATTTCGAATCGTTGATAGTTCGTTGCCACATTTCGACCAATTCTCCGGTAGCATCATCTACATCTATGGCCCATAGAATATTACCCGATATTATAGTGATTTCTAAAGGGTATTGATCTCCATCAGCTCCAGGATCTACCACAGCACCTGTTGATGGATCTTCCCATTTTGCCTTACCATCAACCTGTCCTAGGTTAGGTCTACTTGTACCCCATATCCAGCCAGTGGCATAGTCAGGGTGTGTAGGTTTAAAAATTTTGACTTTATCTGCCGAGTAATCCCACCAAAATATTGCGGTAGTACCAGAAGGGTTATCCGTAGCGCCCGATAGAAATATATCCAGATCACCATCTCCATCAATATCTGCGACACTGGTACTACTAAAATTGTCTAGTCCATATTCTGTGACATCATTGATCAATTTGGGGTAATACATGTCTGAGGCAGGAAGACCTGCAATGGCATTCATATCCTCTTCACTTGTATAGTTCACCAGCGCCCTACCACTTAAGGAAGGTACTTGGTATACCATATTACCACTTACAAGTTCAAGATTGTCTACGCCATCCAGATTAACAGCTACAGGTGCCGCGTTAACTTCAGTATCCCAATCTCCACCACCTGTTGCCAGTAAGTTTCCATTCTCAGCAGCATAAATTCTGTTTTTGAGATATATTTCAACGAGACCATCACCATCGAAATCAGTCATACCAAAAATACCAGGACGATCAGTGCCTAATAAAACAGGGTCAAAAATTGGGGTTAGTGTTGTAGGAGTGTAGGTGAACCCCATTAAGAAAAATTCATCAGGAAATTTCTTATTCGAACGTCCACTAACAATCGAGAATATTTCAGAAATCCCATCTGGTGTACTGCTAATAAAATTACCTCCTGCTCCAAATGTCCCAAGATCGGCAAGACCTACTTCCAACTCAAAAACATGCTTGGAATTGGATAGGCCATCATCCCACCATCCATTTGAGGGCGCATCATTGACTCCAAAGTCACTCTTAATATCACCTGGATCTTTCGTGCCATCAGCTTGATTAGCTGTAGTAGCAATCACCCTAATAGATTTGTTCCACTTTGAAGTACCAATAATGTCTGGAATACCATCACCATCTACATCGCCTATGGCCATTTTGGTCTGAGTATCAGCAGTATTTTGGGAAGTTACTGATGGTGGCTCTACAAATCCAAAAGCATCACTTAATGCTCCTCCTGGAGGAACACTACAACTAGTCTCACCGCCATCACCTATGAAGGTCAATCCATAAAAATTGGCACAAGCACCATCTGCAATATCAATTTCTCCATTACCGTCATTGTCAATGCCATCATCGCAGTTACAACCTGCTTCGATATTGGCAGCATAATTACAATCTCCGTCTGCACAATCTACTTGACCATCTCCGTCATCATCGAGTCCATTGCTACATTGCTCTGTAACTTGTGACATAGCCGCTGACACCATAAAGATGAGTAGGAGGCTAAGTATGTGCTTGAAGATTGTTTTCATATAGTAAGATATCGTAAGCGAAATATGTGCTATTTTTATTTCAGTAATTGATACAATAACAACAGATGTATTACATCTGTATTAATTTATAACTTCATTAATAATATACTCCCAGTCTTGGGTTTTTCATCATCACAAGAAAACACATAGTAGTAAGTTCCTTGTGGTAAATCCTTACCTCCATTGGTACCATCCCACTCCAACAAGTTTCCACTTTCTTCAAATACCTTAGACCCATTTCGGTTGAATATGGTTAGTGCACAGGATGATGCTGCTACATTTTGAATTTTCCAGACAGCCAGTTCCGTTCCATTAATTGCCAAGACCTTGATAGGTTCATCACTCACTTCATTGACAATTATTTCAACACCTGCCGTTCCGATGCATCCATTAGTGCCCGTTCCTTCTACAGTATATGAGGTGGTTTCACTAGGTGTAGCTATTGGATTGGCAATATTCGGGTTGTCTAAGTCTGTCATAGGACTCCACATATAGGTGTCAGCTCCAGAAGCCTCTAGACCTATTGATGCGCCATTGTTGATTGATGCTCCATTGTTGATCGTAGTATCTTCAGGGTTAGTCACAATAGTGACTACAGGAGCCTCCATATTAGTAATCTTTAATGAATCTGAAACAACACATCCATTAATATCATTGGCAATTACAGAGTAACTAATAATTAGTCCTGTTCCTGTTCCTGTTACAGTTCTTAAAGCTGCTGTTTCAGTATTATCCCAAACGATATCAGTAAAGCTTATGTCGATCGACAAGTCCAATCCCTCATCGGGGCAAATTGATGTCAATTCCGCTGAAATTTCTACGACTCCTGGATCATGGATAGTAATAGATTCTGAAGTACTACTAGGGCAAGATACTCCATCATAACTTACATTGAGAGATACCTCATATGAAGCACCAACTGTGTAAGCATGCGTAGGAGATACCTCTTCGCTCGACTCGCTATCTCCAAAACCCCATGAATAAGCGACTGGTGCATCAGGATCTACTACTGAAGTATTGGTAAAGACTAATTCATCACCTGAACAGGCCGAAGTGGCTGATACTGTAAAACTTGCTACTGGAATGTCATAAACAATCACAGAAATCGTATTGGTTGTCACCTTACATCCGTTGGCTATTACTTCAGCATAATATTCTCCAGATGAAGTGACTGATAAGGTGGAAGACGTTTCAATCTCGCCATTAGCATCGAACCATTTATAGCCACTAATAATATCCGTATTGTTTGCCGATAATGTAGTTGCCCCTCCAGCGCAAAAAGTAGTGACTGATGAGGCAGAAATATCAATTATTGGTAAGCCTTTGACATTGACAATCAGACTTGCGCTTCCCGAAGAACAAGGCCCATTAGAAGCAATTACGGTATATTCACCTACGTAATCAGCCGTAAATCCTGTAACGTCCACACTTGAACCAGTGGCTGTGAAATTATTTGGTCCTGCCCATTCATATACATTTTCAGCATCATCTGGTGATTGCACCATGAGTGTTACATTTTCTCCTTCACAAACTGGCGTGACCGGAATAATTTCCGGAATGGGTGGCACTAGATTGCCGCTAGGACCTTTTACTATATTGATGGTTTGCGTTGCCCATTGGACACAACCCCCATCTTTCTCTATGGTCTTAAGTGTGTACTGGGCACTTACAGGTACATCTGCTGGAATAACTTCCAAGAAATTATCAATGCTAGATTTCACTGGGGCATTACCCCCGTCTTTGAACCATTGATAAGTTGCTTCACCTGTAGAAGGTAGCCCTTCAATTCGCACATTTTGATCACATATTGTAAGGTCAATATCCCCTAATATCTGAGGTATGAAGCAGTGTTTATTTCTCCAAACTTCTGCAGTATAAAACGTCCCATTGTCTACAGAAGAAGTAAGTGCTAGATCAGCTTTAGCATCTCCATCAAAATCAGCCATTGCCAAATTCCTAGTACCCAATGTCGTAGCAATTGAAATCGACTCTTTTTGTAATGAAATATCATCTACTGTGCTATTATTAACAAAGACATCAATCACATTGTCATCTTTATTACCAATAAAAACATCCAAATCTCCATCACCATCAGCATCGGCTAGATCTATCCCCCAAGGAGCAGAGTTTGATGAAGTATCCCATTGTTCTACCACCTCAAATGCCATGTTATCAGGTGTACTGTTATTTTGAATTACCGAAATTTGATCTGTACTTTCATGAGTTACCACAATATCTAGTTTGCCATCTTTATTAATATAGCCCGTTTTCAAGTTCCTAATACTGATAGCAAGCTCTATGGTGACTATCTGCTCAAATGATATGGCGCTAGGTGTAGATGTGTTTCTCAAGACATAAACATTGTTGTCTTGAAATTGATTGACGATAATATCACCTTTCCCGTCACTGTCCATATCCTGAACTTCAAGGCCCCAAAATTTGATCGCCCCATCCACAACAATCTCTTGGGCAGCACTAAAAGTCAAGCTACTTGAACTGGTGTTTTTAAATACAAAAACTTTATTATTCTCTCGATCTGCAACGACAACTTCAGACTTTCCATCATTATTCAAATCTCTAATAGCTATTCTAATAGCGGTTGTTCCTTCTGGAGTAAATAAGGTGGTCTTAGGAAGAAAAGAAATATCAGTTCCAGTCGTGTTGTTGATTAGAATATGGACCTTATTTCTATTACCACTCAAATTCCCACTAATAATAAGGTCTGGCTTTCCATCATTATTGATATCTCCACAAATGATGTTTCGTGAAGGCTCACCCAAATTCAAAGCTGCCAAATCTTCTTTGTCCATTTCCTTAAATCCAATCGACCCAGGCCCTGTACTTTGATTTTGATAAACAGTAATGTCATTAGGACCCGTATTAATCTTAGTCGTGACCATGTCATTCATAAGATCATTATTGAAATCACACACACATAAATCATGTTGTGGCACTAGTGTATTGAATGTAGCCGAATTCTCAAAAAGATTGGAATCAAATCCCTCTCCACCAAATGATGTGAAATATTTAAAATTGGAAGTTGTTGAGAGTTTTGTCTCTAGGTTAAGCACTGTGACATTGTCATACTTAGCATTAGCTGGTGAAGTAACTTCCATATTGATAGCAGTACTAGACAATACGTCACCTTTCACTCCTCCAAAAAGTACAATCATTTGTGATGGTGTCGTACTAAAACCACTCCCAGAGATGATCACCTTTACAGTAGGTACATTCTCTTGGAAATCAATTCCTGTAACCGTAGGTACCTGGCCAAAAAGCACACCTCCTATCAATAAAAACCCAATAAATACTATATATCTTATTATTTGCATTATTAAATAATTAGTCAACTATCGTCAATACCCAAGCATTTTTAAACAATCTCATTTCTCGATACCTATCGCGCTCTTTTCTCGATTCTACAGAGTCAGGCGTTTCCAAGAGATGAACATACCATAGTTTCTTAGCTGATACATATCCAAATTTAGCTCTAAACCCTTTTTCAAATAATTGATCTGAGTATTTTTCTGCATTTTCAAAATCATCGAAAGCTCCAACAACTACATATTCCCTTGCTCCTAGTTCTAAGAAGTGGTTACCTTTTTTGATTACTACAGCCTGATCTGTAGAAAATGTATTTGAGGCATCTCCATTTTCATCAATTTCTGACTCATGCCTTTCTTCATTGCCATCAACTTTGTGTTGTTCTTCAACTGCGTTTGCTTGCTGATCAATAACGTCCTGCTGTTCAGCAGCTGTATCTTCCTCCATAGACTCCCGTTGTTCATCAGCTACATCTCGCTCGAATACTTCTTCTATATCATCACGCTCAACTTCCAAATGCCAAGCATCTTTGAATTGCTCCGTTTTTCTGATTCTATCTCTTTCTGCTCTAGCTTCCTCAGCAGAAGGTGTCTTCATCGTATATACATAATACTCATTGAGGTGGGTAGAGTAACCATCGTGCACAACAATTCCTTGTTCAAGCATCTGCTTTTTATATCTCTCTGCATCTGCTTTGATTGCAAAACTGCCTACAATCACATAATGATCTTCTTGTAACTCGTCCTCATGGTCACCTTTGAAGGCCTTGATTGGTGCCTTTTCTTGAACTTCCTCAACAGGTTGTTGTTGTTCTTCAATTTTATTTTCTTCATCTGTAGCTTTACGATCAACTTCAGTTTGCTTTTCTTTTTCTACTGTATCTTCTCGTTCTTTTTTCAATGCCGCTTCCTTGGCCAGTCGTTCTTCTTCACGTTTTTTAGCCGCTGCTTCTTTAGCTAAACGTTCATTCTCTTTCTTCTTTTCAAGTGCTTCTTTCCTTTTGTTTCTTTTTTTCTTCGGCTTTTTAGTTGCTATGAATGAATGAACATGTTTTTTATCCTTATGCTTCCCAAAAAGGTAATTAATCTGCACTTCGTGAGTTGGACTATTGATTTGATTTGCTCCCGAATTACTCAAGCCATAAGAATACCCTAAACCAAAAAGATCATTTACTTTCACGCCTCCCAGCGCTGCGATTCCAAAGTCCTGCTTAAAACTTCCTCCAAACCAAATACTATGATTGAGATGGACAAGACCAGCTACCTCAATTTGCCCTCCTGCTCCCTTTTGATGACGGTAAAGTATATGTGGCTCAAAGGCATGCTTATCACTTCCAAAGTAAAATCGATGACTAGTGTAAACAATTGCCCGATCCAATGGCGCTAATTCACCAACTGTAAAGTTGTCAAAAGTAGTATAAGCACTTTCGAATAATTGCGGAATGGAAATTCCTAAATTGAAATATTTTTTATGATACGAGAACCCGACATTGCCCAACGCAAATAAATTTTGGTCAAGAAGATCAATTAAGCCAGGTTCTAAGATTAATTCATTTTCTAACTTACCAAGATCTAGGCTATTCATAGATACTCCACCAGAAACACCGAACCTAATATATTGATCCTTGGCTATAGGCAAGGTATACCCCACTGTCATCATCACTGAATTGGTAGCCAGGACACCTCGAGTGTCACTATTGATATTAAGGCCAAAATTAGCATTGCTTTTGAAAGGCGTATGATAGGACAGGTTCATGAGAGTCGGAGCGTCATCTATACCTGCCCATTGTTTTCTATAGGTGAGGAATAAAGCTGACCTACCATCAGTCCCTGCATAAGAAGGATTGACAGCATAAGGATTCATGTAAAACTGAGTAAAGCTTGAAAAATCTTGTGAGATTACTTTAAGCGATACTATAAATAAGGTTAAAAAAACAACTAACTTTTTGTGCTTCATTAGTTTTGTGTCCGTGCTGTTATTGTCAATAACAAAAAAATAGATTCTTTGCAGTCTATTTAAAGATAACACCATTTATAAGCAAAATCAATAAAAGATTGATGTGATCAATGAATAAGCAATAAAGCCCTCATTAATCGACAGCTAAAAATAAAAAATACTCATCTTAATTGAAAAATGAGTGTTTTAATTATATCACTTTATATACCCTAAATCAAAGCTATCACATTCTGTGGTGGTCTTCCCAATATGGCTCTATCCCCCTTCACAACTATTGGCCGTTCGATTAGTTTGGGATGAGCAACCATCGCTTCTATCCATTGATCTTCGGTAAGTTCCTTGCCCTTAAACAGCTCTTTATAAATAGGCTCGCCTTTTCTTATAATCTCAGCAGCCGACACCTTCAATATTGACAATATATCCTTAAGATCTGATCTGGTAGGTACGTGATTAAGGTATTCTACGATTTCTACCTCTGTTCCGCTTTCTTTAATAATATTCAAGGTCTCCCTACTCTTACTACACCTTGGATTATGGTATATGGTCAACATACTATCTCTTACCGTATTTCCTTCCTCCGCCTCTGAAGTTGTTCTTTTTGATAGCTCTTGGATTATAAACAGGCCCTTCACCTATTTCAGCTGGAATTTTAGCTCTTGGCACTTCTTTCTCTAGTAATTTCTCAATTCCATTGAGTTTGTACATATCATCCTCGTTGACCAATGTGAATGCCACTCCAGTAGAGGATGCTCTAGCTGTACGACCAATACGGTGAATGTAATCCTCACCATCATTTGGGACATCATAGTTTATGACCAGTCCAATACCATCAATATCTATCCCCCTAGACATAACATCTGTAGCAACAACTATTTGTAAATCTCGGTTTTTGAATCTTTGAAGCAATTGTTCGCGCTCTTTTTGTTCTAGGTCTGAATGAATGGCTTCACAATTGAATTTCAATTTTTGCAATTCTCTATTCAACTTCTTGACATTGTCTTTTGTAGAACTGAAAATAATTATACTATTGATCTTCTTCGCCAAAAGCAAGTGCTTAACTAGAGCAACTTTCTGCGTATCATGAACCATGAAAGCCACCTGTAAAACGCCTGCTGCAGGCTTAGAAATAGCAATGCTTATTTCTTTAGGGTCCGTTAATATCGTTTTAGCCAACTGCCTGATCTTAGTCGGCATAGTTGCCGAAAACATAAGCGTTTGTCTTTTTTCAGGGATATAGGATATAATCTTACTGATATCGAGGTGAAACCCCATGTCCAACATACGATCCGCTTCATCCAAAATCAAGTACTTAAGATTACTAACTGCCACATAACCCATATTCAAATGAGCAATCAATCTCCCGGGTGTACCAACTATAATATCAGCTCCCTTGGTCAGTGCCTTTTTCTCTTGGTCAAATGAGCTACCATCGCCACCGCCATAAACTGCCAATGAGCTTACTCCTGTGAAATATGCCATGCCCTCAAGTTGTTGATCAATCTGCACCGCCAGTTCTCTGGTTGGCGTGATAATCAATGCCTTGACATTGGGCGACTCATCTTGATTTTTCAAGATGTTGTGAATCACTGGAAGTAAAAATGCTGCTGTTTTCCCTGTTCCAGTTTGTGCACAGGCAATCAAATCTTGCCCTTCTAATATTAATGGTATAGCTTGTTCCTGAATAGGCGTTGGCTTGTCATAGCCCATCGCATCAATACCGTCTATTACCTTACTCTCTAAATTGAATGTTTTGAATCCCACTTGATATTCCTACGCCTCGTTATTTTGTAATTGATTTGTGAATGCGATAATTTTAAGAATATTACCGTCTGTATCTTTGATTGGTGAATAAGTCGTCTCGAACATCATCTTTTCTCCCGACTTGTTGTATCTCTCATAAATTCCTGTCTTAGTCATTCCGCCAGTTAGGTCCTGCCAAAAAATTCTGTAATCGTCTGTTGCCAGCTCTTCTTTGCCAACAAAAATTCTATGTGGCTTACCTAATAACTCATCCATGCTATATCCAACCATTGTTAAATATTTATTGTTGGCCATGATTATTTCACCACTTACATTGTATTCAATATTAGCTACTGATTGATTGACTGCCGTCAAGAACCCTTCCATTGACAATCCTTCACGCTGCATTTCCTCTTGTGTAGCTTGTAACTCCTCCATATTTTGTCTCATCTCCTCCTCTTGAGCTCTCATTTGCTCCGTCATCTGCTGAGAGTCCTCAAGGAGTATCTGTGTTCGAGCATTGACCCTTACTGTTGAAATCGTAGAGGCTATACTCTCAGCAATTTTCTCTACGAATTCCTTTTCATAATCTTCGAAATCATTGAAAGAAGCTATTTCTACAACACCAAATATTTCATCATTGACTTTAAGTGGAACGATAAGAACTCCAGTAGGATTGGCATCTCCGAGTCCAGAGGTAATACTGATATAATCATTAGGAACATCCGTCAGATATATACTATCCATTTCCTGCCATGACTGTCCGACTAGCCCATCGCCTTTATAAATTTTTTGATCTAAATATTTCTTTTTATCCCATGCATAACATGCTTTCAACTCTAAGAACTCCTCTCCTTCATCTCCGTCTATCACAAATAACCCACCTTGGTTAGCATTTAGATATTTCACTAAGTTTCTTACAATCTCATCGGTGAGCTTTACTAAGTCACTATTATTACTACGAAGTATATCACCAAACTTAGCAAGACCTTCTGTTGCCCAGTTTCTTTTTTCATCTTCACTAGCAACATTTTTAAGATTTGCACGCATTTCGATCAATGCATTTCCAAGAACATCTTTTTCGCTCAATGGATCAAATTCCGCGTCATATATACCTTTACCAATATTCTCTGCAAACAAAGTAGTAGATCGAAGACCCACAATCAACTTATCCATGGCTTCAGCCATTTCACCTATTTCGTCATTATTGAATCTTCTATCCTCATCTTGTGGCAACTCTCCTGTTCCCATTTTCAAAACAACTTCTTTGATATAATTGATTGGATTGACAATGGACTGTGCCATAAAAAAAGCAGCCAGCAATCCAAAAACCACCATTACAATACCGGAAACTAAGGTGGTCAATTTCATAGATACTGCAGCAGCCAATTGATCATCATCAGCCTTATTGGTAACTCCGTCTTGTATAGACTCAGCTACGTTTAATTGATCATTCATGAAGGTCACCATAGGTAATACTTCACTAGTAATAGCATCCTCAGCCATCAATTTGGTGAATGGGTCTTCATAGTTTTCAAACGTAACCAGTTGACTCATCACCCCTTTTTCCACTTCTATCAATCGATCAAAAGTAGCAAGAACTGTATCCATGGCGACTTTCTGACTATCACTTTCCCAAACCACTTTCAGCTCTTCGATGTTTCTTTTCAGTTCAGGGTAACCAGCCTCAATCAAATCTTTGAGTTCAACCTTGTCAGATTCATTATTACCTTGAAGATACACCCAGTTGGTAATCAACATTTTGGATCTAGTGACCATCGAAGAAAGCTCGTTAATAGCTTTAGAGGAAGGACGCTGAATCTCAGAAGCATTTTTAACTATAGAGTTATTATTCTGAACATTGAAATAACTAAAAATACCATTGGCTATGAAGATGATGATCATCAACATAAACCCACCATAAATTTTATTTTTAATCGTAAATCTGAAGTTTTTCATATAGGAAAATATCTTACTTATCTAACTTAAAGTTGAATAGCATATTTCTTTAGTTGAGCTGCTACTTGCAAATTTGCCTTATTCACAGCATCATTATTTATTTCGAACGCTAGTTTATTATTCTTCATTACAAAATTTATCGCACTACCCTTAGTCGCTAAGCCCTCTTTTTCTGTGACCAAAAGCATAGATTGATCACCAACTATATCAAGAGTCTTTTTCAAATTTTGACTTTGATCTTGTGGCAAGAACAAAATGTTACACTTTTTGATTTCATCAACATTTGCAAAGGTGATGATTTTAATCAATTGATTGTTAACCTTCTTCAGAGTAGCCAATTTTTGCAGTGGCACTGTAATAGGAGATTCACCGACTATCCCAATCTTAAAATCTTCACCACTATCTTCATCAGGCCATGTAATATTTTGAGTAAATGCATATATATAATATGTATGCGTTTGGTAAGATTGCGCCCATGAAACTGAACACACCACTAGTAATCCCAAGAGTATCAAATATTGCTTTCTCATTAGTGCTTAAATATAGTAAATAATATTAATCTTCAATGAATTCAAAATCTATATGAGCCTCTATTTGGCTAATAAAATTAATTCATTGTTGATAAGGTTGTAGTGTTCTACACTGTTACAAAGGCAATGCCAGTTTTTGACAAAATTAAGATTTGTCAAAAACTAGACAAGTAGCTAATATTAGATGTTAGAAGTGAAACCTATTGTTATCAATAGAGTAAAACAATAAAAAACCAACCTATAATTTTATGAAGTTCATATTAATCAGTCTTGTCAGTTTGGGATTTGTACTTACCTCATGTGGACAGGGTAATAAAGCAGACAACAAAGTTGTGACATCAAAAATTGAGAAATCAGAGGCGGAATGGAAAAAAGAGCTTTCCCAGGAAGAGTATCAGATTTTACGTGAAAAAGGGACAGAAAGGGCATTTTCTGGTGATCTTTGGGATCATCATGAAGACGGCACATATACCTGTGCAGCTTGTGGCCAAAGTCTTTTTGCTTCAAACACTAAGTTCGAGTCTGGTACTGGTTGGCCAAGTTTCTATCAGCCTACCAATGGAGACAATGTCAAAATTATCAAAGATAATAGTTACGGCATGGTAAGAGAAGAAGCCGTATGTAGCAGATGTGAGGGGCACTTAGGTCACGTATTCTCTGACGGTCCAAAACCCACAGGCTTGAGGTATTGCATAAACTCAGCTTCTTTGAACTTTGAGAAAAAGTAACTGAAAAGGTTAGTATATAGCTGATTGATTTCTATTCAATCAGCTATTTTATCTTTTTCCCATTCTTATAAACTTCTGTCTTCACCTTCTTTCCTTCTTGGTCATACCTAATCCATCTGCCAGTTTTCCTATTGGCAGCATAGGTGCCTTCAATTTTTATTTGCCCATTTTCAAAATACTCTATAAAATCGCCATGCTTCTTTCCAGACTTAAACATTTGATTGGTCTTTAGCTTCCTGTTGGCATAATAATATTTCTCTTCACCGACAATTCTCCCAAATTGGTAGTTGGCCTCTGAAGCTAGGGTTCCATTATTGTGATAGCTCAATTGCACCCCATTGAGCTTACCTGACTGATAGGCTCCTTTATCTTTCAATTGCCCAGACTCAAAGTAAGACTCCCATTTCCCAATTGGTGTAGCATTCGAGAAGTATTTCTTTGATGAAAGCTGCTTATTATCGTAATAGGTAAGTTGCTTACTATCAGCACCATTATTGGTGAATGTTGATTGGTTTTCAATATTACCTGAAGGATGGTATTCTATGTTTTCCCCTACCCTTTTTCCATTTTTATAGAAGAATTTATGCTTAATTTTTCCATTAGCATAATAAGCAGTATTCATTCCTTCCAATTGTCCATTAAGGTGGTGTCCCTCAAGGATCTTGTTACCTTCCAAGTCATAGGTTTTGAAGTCTCCAGTTTTAGAACCGGAAGCATTATAGGATTCTGTCTCTAGTTTACCATTGGAGTGGTAGGTTTTATAAAAGCCATTAAGAACACCTTCATTGTAGTCCTCTTCAGTTCTTACGAAACCATTTTGAAAATAAGTTTTCATAAAGCCATTCACCTTGCCATTCAAAAACCCATGAGATTTCTTCAATTGTCCATTAGGGTAATATTCTTCGAGGAATTTATCAGGAACTCCATTGGTGAAAAAACTCACACTTTTTAGTGTTCCATTTTTATGATAGACGATCAAACTATCAGACAATTCATTGTTCAGGTAGCTGGCTGCTTGAACGAGTTTTCCTGTAGGGTCGAAAACATTTGACTTACCATTCTTAAGTCCAGAGACAAATACAGTAGTTCTCTTTAATTTCCCATCAGGATAAAACTCTCTATATGAACCTGACCCATTGTCAAAATCACCTTCTGCACTTAGGCGGCCGTTTTGATAATTTGCTTTCCAAACCCCATTTTTTTGTCCATTGACAAACTCGCCTTGCCTTTGTCTTTTTCCTGTCCTATAGAAGTAAGTCCATTGCCCATTCGGTAGGCCTTCATTAAAACCACCTTTGACAGATATTGTCCCGCTTTGGTAATAATAGATCCAAACTCCAGATTTATTCCCATCGGTATATTCTCCTTCAACATTTTTCTCACCACGATCACTATAAAACTTATTGTACTTACCATCCATCTTACTAGAATCAGACAATAACACATAATATTCCTCTTTGACAAATTTTTGCTCTTCATCATGATATGTCTTCACTAATTGCTGTGCATTTACAAAAACAGCGCTGCAACAGAGGATGATGGCTAAAAAATATTTCATGGGATGTGTATGTGTCCTAAATCAGTGAATTATGATAAATCAAACTATGGTCAAAATAAAAAGCCCTGCGTAAAAGACGCAAGGCTTGTTTGTAATATTATCGTAGTGCCTACATTTTTTGTAAGACAATAGCAGATGCACCGCCACCGCCATTACAAATACCAGCAACACCAATACTACCCTCGTTTTGATGTAAAACACTCGTCAGTGTACTAATAATCCTAGCTCCAGAACAACCAAGTGGATGACCCAACGCTACTGCTCCACCATTTACATTGACTTTACTAGCGTCCAAATCCATCTCCTGATTATTAGCAAGAGCTACTGCAGCAAAAGCTTCGTTGATTTCGTAGAAATCGACATCCTCCTTCTTAATTCCTGCATGGGCGATCGCCTTAGGAATAGCCAGTGAAGGCGCAGTTGTGAACCACAATGGATCTTGTGCGGCATCTGCAAATCCTATGATCTTCGCTAAAGGCTTTATTCCCAACTCTTCTGCCTTTTCCTTGCTCATCAATACAATTGCTGATGCTCCATCATTGATCGTAGAAGCATTGGCGGCTGTAACTGTCCCTTCCTTGCTAAACACTGGTCTTAATGAAGGTATTTTCTCAAACTTCACATTCTTATATTCTTCGTCCTCACTAAACATGACAGGATCTCCCTTGCGTTGTGGAATTTCTACTGGCACGATCTCTTCAGCAAACTTACCCGCTTCCCAAGCGGCTGCAGACCTTTTGTATGAGTTGATCGTATACTCATCCTGCATCTCTCTTGTGATGTTCATTTCTTTAGCTGTGTTATCAGCACAATTCCCCATAGGAAACTGATTATAAACTTCCCAAAGTCCATCTTTAGACAGACCATCTACCATTTCTGCATTACCAAATTTATAGCCATATCTTGCTTTTGGGATATAATAAGGTATGCTTGACATGTTTTCCATACCTCCACCTACTACTACATCGTTGATACCAAGCATGATAGATTGCGCTCCCAACATGACAGATTTCATACCCGATGCACATACTTTATTGATAGTCGTACAAGGCACACTGAATCCAATACCAGCTCCAATTGCTGCTTGTCTTGCAGGTGCTTGACCAAGATTGGCAGATACTACATTGCCCATAAATACTTCTTGAACCTCATCAGCAGAAACTCCTGCTTTCGCTAATGCTCCTTTGATAGCCGTTGACCCTAGTGACGTTGCTGGTATATTTGCCAAACTTCCTCCAAAACTACCAATTGGTGTTCTAACTGCAGATACGATATATACTTCTTTCATGTTTTTTAAATAATAGATTATTATATTTTAGAAACCAGACCTAATTCATTAGACATTAAACCAAGTCTAGTAGTTTCATTGAGCACGTTTATTAAGATTTTCAACTCGAAGACAAAGGTAAAACTTATTTCAGAGGTAATCGACTAAACATAAGTCTTTAATCATTGGCTATACAAGATTTAACCTGAACCAAAGACTCATCTCTACCAATCAGGTTTATTACTTTTTGGACGTTTTTTTGCCTTCTTTCGGTTTTGCTGTATGTATTGAACTTCCTGATTTTTCAATGCTTCTAAGATCATTTTCGCCTTTTCCTCACTGATTTTCATGTTCTTCATCTTCTGATCAGCACCTTCTGGCATCTGCTCAGGCTTATTTTCATCTTTCTTCTCCTCTCCTTCTTCACCTTCTTTTTCTTCTTCTTTTTTATCTTCGCCTTCTTTCTTTTCCTCGTCTTTTTCCTCGCCCTCCTTTTTCTCCTTATCGTCCTTTTCTCCGTCTTTATCTTGCTTCTCTTGATCCTTATTTTCTTCTTTCTTCTTGTCTTTATCTTTCTCGTCTTTCTTTTCTTGATCCTTATTCTCCTGATCTTTTTTATCCTTATTATCTTTATTCTGTTCCTTATCCTGCTGCTCTTCCTGTTCTTTTAAGAATTTCTTAAGCATTTCATAATTGAATCTTGACTCCTCATTTTTT
>JAWUWD010000153.1:0-27666 GCA_034112085.1 Cyclobacteriaceae bacterium | reverse complement strand
CTGTCACAACCCTCATAGTCCACAGTACTATTGATGGTTGTGAGATACTCTACAATAGACTCTGCGGTGGTGAGTTCTCTTATATCCGCGTTTGCAATAGAAAAGTATTCTTCATAATTCGCAGGAATATAGTCATTGATGCCTATGGTGAGATTGGTGTTGTCGTCAATTTCGATGCCATTTTCATCATAAATAATGATGTCATTTCCATCTCGTTCAAGCGAGATCCCTGACACATAAAGTCCTTGACCTGTTTCAATAAAAAAGTTTTTGATTTCACCAGCAGTCATGGTGAATACAACGCTGCCATTGTTGAAGGGATCCATACTGAATATATCAAACTTGGTGATGTCACCTTGATCGATGGATGTCCGAATACCTCCACTATTTTGTAGCGATAGGTCTACATTCATATACTCTTTCAGCGCATGGGTATAAAAGCACCCAAGTTCAATTCTATTGTGATCGGAAGCTGCATAGCCAACGACTTCCGCAAATTCTGGAGCATTGTTGTATTCATCAATAACTCCAGCCAGATCTTCATCTACTTGATCGTAACCACTGAGTCGAATTAGTGAAATGTCATAATCGATAATGGCTTTATCTTCGATGGTGAGTTCTATTTTTCCTAAATGTGACAGATTGCCTCCTGCCATCAGAACAGGGATGCCATTGACAGTTCCATCATTAAGATCATTGGAGTGGCCACCGATGATAAGGTCAAGGAAAGGAGAAGAATTGGCTAAGGCAAAATCAGCATTAGACCCAAGATGGGTAAGTGCCAACAATAGATCTGAATCCTCTTCAATTTTAAGGTTTTCGTATTCAGTAGCGATATCATCGTATGAATCGAATATTAAGTCAGTGATTCTCCAGGGATGTGTCAATGGGATACTACTTCCATTATAATTGCCTTGAGTCTCTACCAGTCCTAATACAGTGATGGTCAAATCGCCAACTGTCAATGTTGTAAAAGGGTCTGGTTGTGAGAGGATTCCTGAACTTGCATCTACATTGGCACAGACAAAGTCAAAAGTAGCCTGACTCAGTCGATCATTCAAGATAGGCTGACCATAGTCAAATTCGTGATTGCCTATGACAGATACATCATATCCGGTCTGGTTCATAATATCAATGATCGGATACCCTTTCTCGCTATATTGATCTACTATTGGACTGCCAGAGAATATATCTCCTCCACTCACCAATAAGACATTTGTTTCAGCACGTTCTGCATCTACTATATGCTTAATCTTAGCAAAATTGTCCAGCCTACCATGCATATCATTGGTGAAAAATATGGTAAGCTCTTGCGATTCATCACTTAAGACTATATTAGTAGAATCATCCGAATCACACGAAATAAATACTATAACCAATAATAATGGGATGACTATTCTATATCGTGATTGAAACAGTTTCATGATGTTAATTATTTAACCTTTACTTTTTGACCTTCCCTTTTGGTTGCAAAGGTCTCACTTCAATATCTACATGGTGATAATTTGGAGATGATTCCAAGCAGTGCAAAATGGTGCTAGCAATATCACTTGGTTTCATCATGTTTTCGTTGGCATTGATGCTCTCGATATCATCAAAGAAATTTGTTTCTACAGAACCAGGGTAGATGCAGGTCACTTTGATGCCATAGTCTCTGACTTCTTTATAAAGCGATTGTGAGAGTCCTCGTACCGCAAACTTAGTTGCACAATACCCACTCAAATTCTCAATCCCAGTGTTTCCTGCTATAGACGAAATATTAATGATATGTCCTTGCTCGATTTTTTTCATTTGAGGAAGGACCATCTTACTCGCATAAAAGATGCCATTCACATTGGTGTCAAACATATTTTGCCACTCTTCGATTTTCATATCCTCAAACAATGCCGCATATCCTAATCCAGCATTATTAATGAGTATATGCACATCATCGTCAAAATGTGCAACTGTTTGATTGTAGGCACTCTCCACTGATGCAAGGTCCCTGATATCAACTTTGATATTCGTGAAGTTCACATGATCAACGGCTGTTTTAGAACGGCTCCATCCTGCTACTTTGACCCCCTGGTCAAGTAATGTGTGTACTGTTGATAGGCCGATTCCTTTACTAGATCCAGTCACGATGGCCACTTTGTTTTTTAACTCCATTATATTATTGCTTTCATTTTTTGTTGAATATCATTCATGATCATTGGAGCATGAATTATCGAATTTTCAATAAACCACTTGTTAGTTATCATTCCACCACAAATTACTCCAGCAAGGTAAATACCCTCAATATTAGACTCCATAGTATTCACATCGTATATAGGATGTTTGTTCTCATCATCAGCTAGCCCTATCCCCATCCTAGTGAGGAAATTAAAATTGGGCATATATCCGGTCAACGCCAATACGTAATCGTTTTGTAGACTTATGGATTTACCATTGTCATTTATTCTTATTTCTCCTGCTGTAATTTCTTCGATTTCGCTATTGAAATATGCTTTGATGCTACCTTCCTTGATTCGATTGTCTATATCTGGCCTTACCCAGTATTTCACACTATCCCCAATTTCTTTACCTCTTATAACCATCGTCACGTCTCCTCCTTTTCTGTAGATCTCTAAGGCAGCATCGACAGATGAATTACTAGCACCGACAATCGCCACTTTTTGAAGCGAGTAATAATGAGGATTTTTATAGTAATGAGAGACTTTTGGTAGATCTTCTCCGGGGATATTCAACAGATTCGGAATATCATAAAACCCAGTCGCCACAACGATGTTATCTGCGATATATGATCTTTTTGAAGTGGTGACTTCATACTGATCTGATACTTTCTTCACCTCATTTACTTTTTCAAAGAGGTTGATGTTTAGGTTCTTTGAAGTGACGATGCGTCTATAGTATTCCAAAGCCTCCGCTTTGTATGGTTTGGCATTGTTGCTGATAAATGGAACCTCATCGATTTCCAACTTATCCGAACTAGAGAAGAAAGTCATGCCTTCAGGATAGTGGTATAGAGAGTTTACAATAGTCCCCTTTTCTATTATTACATAAGAAAAATTCTTCTTTACTGCCTCCATGGCACAGGCAATTCCTATTGGTCCTCCTCCTATAATGATCACATCAAACTTCTCCATAAACTTGCTTTTAATAAACTGACTTTTAAATACGCTTCAGTTTTCGATGTAAATTATGATATTTTATTGATGATCATAAGTGCTATTATAAGTAGTTAGTTAAATGGATGTAAATAACTAGCGTTAGTTGAAGGGTTTAAGAGAATAGTCTCTACCCATCGATTTCTTGAGGATGAAAATCAATGGGTAGAGACTCTGAGGTGAAATGGCTATATTTATATAGGACATTCTACTAGTGCGTATGCAACGTGTGCGAATATTCAGTAGGGATAAAATATCACCATAATATGGAATTCACATTAAAGACAAAACTTCAAGCCTCTGTCAAAGAAGTGTACACTACCTGGTTAAGCAGTGAGGGACATTCCAATATGACAGGCGGAGAAGCTAGAACTTCTAATAAAGTTGGAGATGAATTTACTGCTTGGGACGGTTACATTGAAGGGAAGAACATTTCGTTGGAACCCTACAGTAGAATACTGCAGTCATGGAGAACTGTACAGTTCGAAGAAAACGAAGAAGATTCTCAGATAGAGTTATTATTCAATGAAGTTGATGGATTGACTGAATTGACATTAATTCATACCAATGTCCCAGAAAGCGGAGAGCATTATATCAAAGGATGGGACGTTCATTATTTTCAACCGATGAAAGCCTATTTTCCTAAAGAATAAATAGACAATCTACATTCGAGTAATCCAGTTAAGGGTTATGCGCAATGACTAGGCCATGATGAGCATCACCACAGCCATCGCTACCATAGACAGATCTTCTACGATAGTGACAGTGCTCATAGGTAAATTGAATACATCGCCCAGACACGCGCACTTGATGACTTTTTTATCCAGATTGCTCTTGATCACACCGATACTACTTATCCCCAACACCGCTATTGTCGCGATATTTACATAAGAGGGCGCAAGGTTGGTTAGATAAAGCAATCCCAAGGTCAATTCAACAAATGGATAGATGTATCCCCAACCTTTCCATTTGGCAGCAACGATGTCATACATCTGGTAAGTGTTGGCGAATCCGTTAAGATTCAAAAGCTTGAAGAATGCGAAAACGATAAAGAAGCCTGCCATAAAGTGACGCATCCAGAGCATACCTGAAAAATTAGCAAACGGGTGCTGAGAGAGCAACGTTACTCCAGCAATGAATGCTACGATCAAGAGCAGAGGTTTATAAGTATTGATGCTCTTATCAGGTAATAGAACCTCTTTTCTTTTGATCACCGGAAATGCAGAAATTGTATTTTCTGTTTTTTCATTTGATATGGCATATTTCCCGGCTTTCGACAATACTTTATTGACTTCAATGAAATCGATTGACTGATCAGCCGCGATCCGAGCCTGTGGATAATCTAGTTGAACAGTCACTTCTCCTAAACCATCGATGCTTTGAAGTGCCTGAGACACCCTAGATACACAGCTCTCACAAGTCATTCCTGAAATATTATATTCTTTGATCATTACACCCATAAGATTTGATTATGACTAACGAGATAAGGCTAAATTTAATTCCTTCAGATATTAAAACCCTCATCGACAAAGCCATTGGGGTACCCATTCTACAAAACGTCAATTTAAAGTTTTTGATTTACTTAATGTGCATATGTTCTTATATTAGTGCGTGTTCCATATTTTGATTAAGCACAATTTTTAAGCACTGATTTTAGGTATTAGAAAATAGATAACCAATGAAGAGAATAGTAGTATTGATTGTGTTTATGGCAACGACATTTGCAGCTTATTCACAGGATGATGACAAGGGCACAATTGATGCGCAAAGGCCTACACTTACTGAGTCGTACTCAATAATACTTCCTAACATGATTCAGTTTGAAAATGGACTTGACTATTTTGAAAAATCCGGAACAACAAGTTCAGGTACATTTTTCAGAGGTTCAGTCACCAGCAGGATTGAGTTAAGAGTATTCACTGATTATACTGATTTGAACACAGTGGGAGCAAAATTCATTGTAATGGAACCAGAAGGTTCGGCTTCAGGAGTTGGCGCTTCGTTTGTGTATAACAGAGATTTGATTAATGACTCTAATGATTTCAGGGTGGCAATGACTAAAGACTTGAACAAGGTTTTTGTGACCTATAATTTCGGATACAATGGAGCTATTTACAATATAGCACTGCTTGGAGTGCCGATAAGAGATCAGATTAGTTACTTCATTGAATATTATAATGATCCGAGTATGAATAGAATGCATACTGGATTTACTTGGGTCCCAAAAAGAGATATTCAGTTCGATATCAACGGAGGTTGGATGGATACCGATGGATGGTATACTGGAGTTGGCGTCTCGTTTAGATTAAGGTAATACTGATAGGCATCATCATTTAGTCCCCCTCAAAAAAAAGTCAGCGGATGATGCGATACCTTAGTTGGTGTTCTTCACCAACCGAATACAGTCAAACCAATTGCTTGTTGGTGAGGAACACCAATAAGGGCCAAATACTAAAAGAATTACGTTTTATGAATTGTAAATCAAGAATAATTTTCGGGCTTTTATTTTTATTCATCGTTCATATTTCAATTTCTCAGAACACTCATGAAATCATTGAAAAATTAGAAGCACTGATTGAGAAAGCTGCAAACGAGAAGAGGTTTTCTGGTTCTGTAATGGTGACTTATAACGGAGACAATGTCTACACAAAATCCGTAGGCCTGAGAAACATTGAAAATAATCAATTCAACCTTATTGATACCAAGTTCAATGTTGGGTCAATGAATAAAATGCACACAGCAGTTTTAATTCTTCAGCTTGTTCAAAATGACAAACTAAGATTGGATGATAGGTTAATTGACATTCTCACAGACTATCCAAACAAGGAAGATTTTGCTAAAGTAACTATACACCATTTGTTAACTCATACTTCAGGCTTTGGAGATTATTTAGGTAAAATAATGGCACCTCCCAAAGATAAATACCAAGAGATAAATGATTATCTACCATTGATTACATCTGAGGAACTATTGTTCGAGCCAGGAGAAAGATTCTCATATAGCAATGCAGGCTTTATGATATTGGGGGCAGTCATTGAGGAAATTTCTGGACGTTCCTACTTTGATTATGTACAACAATATATTTTTGATGAAGTCGGAATGAACAATACTGGCTTTGATTTATACATGGATACTAAGCTTGAAAATTTGGCTACAAATTACACACAGATGGGGTCTAGTGGAGACGTTCTTGATGTCTTTATACACCCAGGGAAAGGTGGCCCTGCAGGTGGTGGATACTCTACAGTTGCAGATTGGTTGAAATTTGGTCAAGCTCTTGAGTCATGTAAGCTATTAGATGAAGAACATATTAAACTATTGACAGAAGGGAAGGTAAAGGTAAGAGGTAGGAAATATGCCTATGGTTTTTTCAACGAAAATATAGAAAGCATTTCTGTTATAGGCCATGGAGGTGGTGCTCCAGGAATTAATGGTGAATTTGAAATCTATAAAGGCACCGGTTATTCAATAGCAATCTTAGGTAATCTAGACCCTCCAGCAGCAAGCATTATTAAAAATGGGTTTCGTGCGTTACTCTTTGATCAATAAAGTATTTGGCCAAACCATTCCGAAATTGGCAATGTTCGTGTGAATTCGAAGGTTGAGACATTGAAAGTGTTACAGAAAGGATCAACTCACCATGTCCTTGCGAGTCACGAAGCATTCTCTATTTCATGGCAGAGAGATTACTTCTGTCGTGCCTCCTTCACGATGACACAATCAATAACTATACAATATCTCATTATCAGTATTAGTAATGTTCAGTATCACCTGATTGCCATCGGTTTGCAATGCTCTGATATCGAAACAGATTTCTTTGACGAAATAAGCTTGACAATCTTCTTGATTTTTTAAGGACAGCTTTAAGTTTCTTTGTGGAGGAAATGACTCCATGATGGCCTCCGAGTCTATCAGTTTCAGTTCCCAACTGTCTCCACTACATCCACTTGATCCATAGATTATTTTGAGGGTATTATCTGTGATGGTCAGACTGTTGATGTTAAGAAAATCAATAGGCGCATTGTCGTACGCATCTTTGTCGAGGGTCAGTTCTCCAATCTCACAAACGCTCAATGCAATGATCTGAGGATATACAGTGGGCATAAGGCCACAACTAAAATTTTCATCCGTCTCTTGATATTCTACGAGTACTGTACTTGGATTTGATGTCTGATCGCCTGCATAATCTTTCAGGCTGAATGTCTCGGAGTCTGTCTCAAGTAGCCATTCACATCCATCTGCAGCTACCATGCCCGTATAGCTCAGTACGCCTTTGAGTACAGTCCTGTTCACTCCATCTAGCAATACGTATCTATTATATGCCGCAGTATCGAAGTCAGTGCAGGTGTTTCGACCGTCTATACCGCCAAACTCACAAATGACTGCACCGGCACAGTCATAGACTTGTATCAACCCATCTGGACATTGGTAGCAGTCATCCACCCAAAAGACATCGTTACCCTGATAGCTGTACTGGATGATTTCAAAACCTGCTGCAGAATTACTTAATTCTAGGTTGTTTTTGATTTCCTTAAGCCAGTCGAGTTCTTCCAGCGGATCGTTGGTATTACATGTGGTGATAATATCATCTTCACAAGAGAACGCCATCAATAAGATGGCAATTAAGCAAATGGCAATTCTGTTCATATCAGTTGACCTCAGTGGGATTTAAAATTACGATACTTATTTATTAAGCGACAATAACAAGACACTACTTTTTAATAATTGGTTGGAAACCGGTGGATGATTAATTAGCTTCAAGCTGCTCTAAGTCTCTTGCGGATCACACAGTGGGCAGCTATAGTTTGGCTGCTCTCAACCGATGGGACTTAACTGTAGAGTCATTAAAATAGTGTACTTTGGAGATACCTAAACCAACCCTATGAAGCTTAAATTCCCTCACCCCGTTGTCATTCTTTTATTATTCATTCTTGTTGCCACCGTTCTCACCTACATGATCCCATCTGGTCAATACGAGCGGGTCATAGATGAGGCCACTGGCCGCGAAGTAGTCGTGCCAGGCAGTTATGTACAAGTAGACCATGAGCCTGTAGGCTTTTTTGACATGCTGATCGCAGTGCCAAAAGGTTTTATCTAGCGGGCTGAGTTGATCATCCTCATTCTTTTGGGGGGCGGCTCATTCTATGTCATAGACAAAACTGGCACCTTTCAAGCGGGACTCAACTACTTGGTCACCAAATTCAAAAATGCGAAAGCCACACTATTAACCATTGTAGGGACTGCCTTTGCTGCGGGAGGCGCACTCAATGGACTCCAAGAGGAAGTCATCGCCATGATGCCGGTGCTCATCATGCTATCCAATCGGATAGGGTATAGCAAAGTTGCCGCGGTTGGTATTAGTCTAGGTTGTGCCCTGATTGGCGGGACTTTTGGGCCGGTCAATCCATTTGGAGTAGTCATCGCCCAGACACTGGCAGAAGTCACTTTGTTTTCCGGAGCTCTGTTTCGCATGGTGTTCTTTGTCATCGCACTTGCGTTTTGGATCATCTATATAATCAAAACAGGGAAAACTGAGACGGACATCTCTGAAGAAACTGAAGAAGGTGTAGCACTAGAAAGCCGCCATGTCGTGATTCTTGGTCTTATGATGTTGGCGTTTGCGATATCGATCTACGGCATCATCAAGATGGGTTGGGACTTCAACGAAATGTCCGCAGTATTCTTTGCGATGGGACTATCTGCTGGCGTGATCGGCAAGCTAGGAATCAACGGTACGGCCAAAGTCTATTCTGAAGGATTTGGCGAACTTATATTTGCGGGGGTTATCGTAGCACTTGCCGGCAGTATCTCAGTGGTGATCAACGAAGGCAAAATAATAGATACGATTGTATTGGGGCTTTTTACGCCACTCAAAGACCTACCGACTATGGTGTCGGCTGTCGGTATGATGATCTCTCATATTATTATTCATGTACCTGTGCCAAGTACTTCTGGGCAGGCTGCACTGACGATGCCTTTGCTGACGCCTTTAGGAGACCTTATTGGGTTATCAAGGCAAGTAGTAGTACTGGCCTATCAATATGGAGCCGGTCTTACCGATTTATTGACACCGACCAATGGGGGCATGATGGCCGTGCTGGTAGCAGGTGGTGTCTCGTATAAAGATTGGTTCAAGTATGCCTGGAAACCAACCTTGGTGCTGGTGGTCATAGGTGCCTTGGGAATCATTACAGCAGTGCTCATCAATCTCCAGTAGTTGGACTCGCTCAGAGTCTCCTGCGGATGACTCTGAGGGGAGTTATATTATACATCCAAACGTTTATTTTGTTAAGAGGCCTCTTCAGGTGACTCTGAGGCAGTTAATATTGAATCAGAACCCTTGAACCAAAATTGCGGTTTTTTGAACCAAAAGTATAAACCATTGATTTAGCGTTAATCTAATTTTGAATTGTAATCAAAAAATAAATAAAATGAAAACAATCAAATTAGTATTAATCCTCACGGTGCTCGCAATAAATTTTGCGATGGCCCAAGAAAATGAAAGTCAAGAAACCGCTAAAAAAAATGTAATTATGAAAACTTATGTAATCGAACGAATTATACCAGGAGCTGGTGACCTAACAGCAGAACAACTAAAAGGAGTCTCACAAACATCATGCACAGTAATAAAAGAAATGGGACCCAAAATAGAGTGGCAACACAGTTATGTTACAGGTGACAAAGTGTACTGCGTATATAAAGCTGAAAACAAAGAATTAGTTGAGGAACATGCCAAAAAATCAAACATTCCGGCTAATTCAATAAGTGAAGTAGCCACAGTCATAAGTCCTGCTACAGCTGAATTATAAATCTGAGTTTAATAAAAAGAAGCTGCCAATTCCAAAGGCAGCTTCTTTTTTATAATTTTTTTTTTATATAAAAAATACGCTTATGCCAATATATATGGATTTTCATGATCTGCCGGAGGGTGTGACTTCCAGACAGATAGCAGAGATGCATCAAGCCGACTTGAAGATTGAACACAAGTATGACTGTCGTGGACTAACCTATTGGTGCGATGAAATAAGACAAACAGCCTTCTGTCTAATAGAAGCTCCAAACCAAGAAGCCATAATAGAACTTCATAATCAATCCCATGGAGCTGTTCCACAACGTATAATAGAAGTGAATGATACCTTAGTAGAGTCTTTTTTGGGAAGAATTCAAGACCCGGAAAAAGCACAGAACACCAAACTCAATATTATTAATGACACCGCTTTTAGAACATTAATGGTTGTTAAATTCAATAAAAAAGTTTTAAGAACTAAAAACATTGAGACATTAAATGCTGCAATTCGCGGTTACGCTAAATCGATCATCAATCTTACAAGCAAATTCAACGGACGCTTTGTAAAGCAAGAAGCCAACACCTATTTGATGTCATTCACAGGTGTCACTAATGCGGTCGAATGCGCCATTAAAATTCAAGAATTGCATAATTGCGTTATTACCCCAGATTTGGAATTTAAGATTGGTATTTCTGCTGGTGTTCCTGTGACGCACAAAGAAAATATATTTGAGGATACCATCAAGAAAGCTGACTACCTAACCTATGTATCGGAAGGGGGAACAATGCTTTCACCAGAAGTCAAGGATCTATACGAAAGCGAAAATCAGAATAACCCAGTTAATATTGATGGGGTAGTACCATTGACAACTGCTGAAATGGAATTTGTCGTAAGCTTATTGGAATATACAGAAAGTGCCTGGTCACATTCTGCTACCAGTGCAATGGACTTTAGCAAGAACTTAGGGTATAGTAAATCAAAATTGTACCGAATCATGATGCAAACCGTAGGAAGATCTCCAAATGTCTTTCTGAAAGAATATAGGTTAAACAAAGCCCTCCATTTATTGAATAGCCAAAAATCAAATATTTCAGAAATTGCATATCTGACAGGCTTCAGTAGCCCAACCTATTTTTCAAAATGTTTTCAGGAGGCCTATGATCAATTGCCATCACATTATACCAAGCTAATCATCACTTAACAAGGTTGATTAGTTCAGCGCAGAGTCATCCACAGGAGACTCTGAGACCTAATAGCTATATTTACTAAATGACAACTCATAGTACCCATTTTGAAAAAGAGACATTCTACTTTGTCACATTTACCTGCTATAAATGGCTCCCTTTAATCGAGATAACTTCCCTTTATGACTGTGAGGGGAGTTGATGCCTCACGGGTTATTTATATAAATCACTCATCGTACCGGAAAGATGCATTTGTCTTTTTAAATGTTAAGATTTTGTTAAACCTATAAGGAACCCATAGAGACCGATTTTCTTTAAGCACCTTGCGCATCAAAAATTTAGTGAAGTATTTATTGCTTCTAAAACGCCACAGTCTATGTGCATATGTCAGCTTCAGCCTGATAAGAATACCTTTTTTTTAAAGAAAATAATTAAACAAAATACGAGTAATGAAAATCACTTATTACGTTGCCAAAGTTACAATTGCAATAATGTTATTGTTTTTTCAGCTTAGTTGCACTGAACAATCAACAGTCGATGAAAGTATCGAAGTCGCTGATATAAAAGAAATAAGTGTTGAATCTAGGGATTTAGTAACATCCATGGTCGAAGAATTAATGCGATTACCTAATACCCCACCAGGAATATCTGTGGCTATTAGTTATGACAGCAATATTATTTTCTCAGAGGGATTTGGGTATTCAGACCTGAAAATGAAAAAGCGAGTGACCTCAAAGACTCAGTTTCGAGCGGGGAGTTTATCTAGAATGGTAACTATAACTGCATTTGCAAAATTAGTTGAAAAAGGAGATCTAAATTTTGATGATATAGTCTACCAACATGTTCCAAACTATCCTAAAAAAGAGTACCCATTTAACATTAAACAATTAGTCATCGGACTTTCTGGAATGCCTCATTACTCTGATCGAGACAGCCTTGAAGAACGTCATTATAAGGATGTTGAGGATGCCTTAAGTGTATTTTCTCACGTGCCACTTTCACATAAGCCAGGGGATAAATATCAGTATAGCATCCATGGATATACGTTGTTATCTAGAATTATGGAAAAAGCATCAAATAAAAATTTTCACACCCTCTTAAATGATGAACTATTGAAACCCTTATCGCTATTATCCACAGGGCCGGAAATACTTAGTAAGCCGAATATTGAAATGTCGAAATTATATCAATTACATCTGGATGGAATTAATAAGAACCTTCCAACTCAAATCAATAACCCGAAGGACTATAGCTACAGTTTGGCTGGAATAGGGTTAGTATCTACACCAACAGATATGGTAAAATTGGCAACCTCTTTTACAAATGGTTTTGTAAGAAAAGATATCGTTGATACGATCTTTGAAAGACAAATGTTAAATTCTGGAGATACCATTAGACAGGGAATTGGTTGGGATCAAAATTGGGATATGGCGGATAGAAAAGTATTCGAACAAGACGGTTCTGGAGAAGGGACTCGCAGTATAGTAAGTGTATTCCCAAAACATAAAATAGCCATTTCCATTATGACAAATGCGCTAAGGCTTCATGCAATAGAAGAAACAGCTCATACGCTTTCATTGCCATTTTTAACAGCGCCATCTCCCGAAAAACAACCTATTGGTGACTTTGAACTTAATGTTAAGGAAGATGATGGTGGGAACGGGATAAAGATGAAAGGCAATCTAATATTGAATGGTGAAAACGATCGACTTATTATAAATCCTAATACTGAAAATGAGGAAATGTATAAACTCATTTATCTTAAAAGAAAAAATATATATGCCCTTATTCATCCAGAGGGAATTTTATACACAGAGATTAATTTAAATAACAAAATAATTACTGGTAAAGTAATGTATTATAGAGGTCCAAACATTCATAAAACGTCTGGTGAACCTCCTTATATAAAGTTTAAAAGTATCCCATAATTAACGCTGCTCAGAGTCATCCGTAGGAGACTCTGAGACCAATCATCATTTCATCACGTTGGCCATATTTACACATTGGCAACCCATTTTAATCATTTTGAGGCCACATTTTAAATCCGTGGTTCGTGTCCTCACGCACCACTGGTTAGGAGCAGTTTAATATTGTTTCGTGAAGACAAAAACCAAGGGTTAGATTTTGCAAAAACTAATGAATTTAATTCTATGCTAATTATTCCAATTGCTGTAACTTTCATTGTCATGTATTACATAATGAAAATAAAGACAATACGGAAAGTGATGAAATCAAAACTATAAGGCGACTTCAAATGGATAAAACTTTCAGAATGTTTCACTATGCCAGTTTTCTACAATATCCATTCTTGGCTGCTGCTCTTTTTTATTCTTACAAACCAATAATTATTGGTATAGATAACTTTAATAAAACTGAAATCATATCTAATTATAATCTAGTCCTTTTAGCTTTTGGAATTGCATTTAGCTTTACTTCTCTTGCCGATATTACAAAGAGAACAAAACTTGGAGATAAAATATTTGGAAAACCAAAAAATGCAAAGCGTTGGATCATATGTATATGTATGCTTATCTTATTCACCTTTGCATTAGCAATCTACACCATGTTTTTTCCATCTGATGAAAAGCTAAAAGAGTTATCAATTGGAATATTTGTTTTTGGAATAGGCATGGTCGGATTATTAAGGATGAACCTTGAAATAATTAAGAGCTATCAACCTGAATGGCATTGAAGTAAACAGATTAACTATTTATAAGACTTCGATCCAACTGAATCACCCCATTCGGCAATAGATTGAATTAACGGAACCAAGGTTTCCCCAAAATCCGTGAGAGCATACACTACTTTCAGTGGAGTCTTATTTAGAAAAAGAGATTTTCTACTTTGTCACATTTACCTGTTATAGATCAGTTGGCTCAGAGTCCTCTTCGAGTGACTCTGATGGTGTTCAAATTGAAGAAAGAAAAAAGGGAAAGAAGCATCAAGTATTTAGATTGTCTTTTGATGCAAAGGAAGTAAGTGGAGATGATGAAATTGTCAAGGTGTTAGATTACATGCATCACAATCCAGTAAGCGGTAAATGGGAACTTGTTGAAGATTTTGTAGACTACCCTTATTCTAGTGCGAGATACTATGAGCTGGGTGAGCAATAAGATGTTGTGGTTTGGGATTATAGGACCGTTGACTATGACTCTGAGGGGAGTTGATTTATATCACTCCGAGTCACTTTTTTTATTGCTCAGAGTCACTCGAAGAGGACTCTGAGATTATACAACTTGCCGATGATTTTATTGATTATCCTTATTCCAGTGCTAGATATTATGAATTAGGTGAACAACGAGAGATAAAGGTTCATAATTTCAGGACAGTTTACTCAGAGTCTCCTACCGATGACTCTGAGCGGAGTTAAACCAACTGAATGCAATCATACTAATTGCTTGTTGGTGAGGAACACCAACAAGGGCCAAAAACTTAACTACTCGTCCATATTGAATACACGCTAACAGTGGGTTTGTAATGCGTGTCTTTTACATACCTAATCTATAGGAATGCGATACAATCGTGCACCAGTGGGGGAGGACATGAACCAAGAGTTAGATTAATATTACTACAATTAGTAATTTAATAAAAAACACACTTTATTTGTAATACTACAAATAGGAATTAATTATATTCTTGATGAAAAAATACCAACTAGGCGAATTTGAAGAAATAGTGATGCTCACCGTTGGCGTACTCTACAAAGAGGCATACGGTGTATCCATAAAAAGGGAAATAGAAACCAGACTCTCCAGATCAGTTAGTGTTGGGGCGTTACAATCAGCGCTTAAGAGACTAGAGCAAAAAGGATATTTGAAAACACATGAAGGTGAAAGCACGCAAGAAAGAGCTGGGCGACCGAAGCGCTATTTTGAAATGACATCATCTGGAACTGAAGCTGTTCGATTTGCTAGAGACTCACGCAATGAATTGTGGGATGCCATTCCCAGGGTCGCACTAGAATTAAAATTCAATCTGTGAAAGACAGTAAGCCCTCACAGATACTTTTAAGATTTTTCAGATGGTTTTGCCATCCTGATCTTCATACATATGTCGAAGGAGATTTATTAGAATTATATAGCGACAGGCTACTCACCTTGAGCAAAAGAAAATCAAACTATAAGTTTTTCATAGATGTCCTACTGCTTTTTAGGCCAAGCATCATCAGGCCTTACCAAATAAACTCATACTCAAACAACAACACCATGTTAAGAAACTACCTCAAAATTGCAGTGCGCTCTATCTTAAGGCACAAAACATTCTCCATGATCAATATATTTGGTCTGGCTTTAAGTATGTCGGTATGTCTACTCGTCATTTCGGTTATTACCAATCAATACAGGTCTGATCAACACAATCCCCTCAAAGACAATATTTATAGAGTAAACACAAATTATACTGATCAAAGAGGATCTGAGAATTTCGCTTCTGCCCCTATTGTACTTGCAGAGGCACTTAGTGAAGGACTAAGCAGCGTTACAGACGTAGTGACTATTTATAAAAGATTTGGTGGAGATGCAGATGTTTCTGATAAGATAGTACCGGTAGAAGGTTATATGGCAAGTGCTTCGCTTCTGCGAATCATGGACTTCCCATTGTTGTATGGTGAAAAAGATGAAGCGCTTAAGGAGCCATATAGTGTAGTATTGACAGAAGCCACAGCCATAAAATTATTCAATGACAAAGACGTAGTCGGTAAGACCATCAGTTTTGGGGAAAGTGGAGAATACACAGTCACTGGAGTCCTTAAAAAAACTGATAATAAATCACACATTGATGGTTTTGAAATATTAGCTTCTGCTTCAACCATCCCCATACTAGAACAAAAGGGAATGCTAAATGGGGTAAGTACCAACTGGGAGAGTTTCTATATTTCATTTGTTTATTTTGTGCTCAAGGATGGTGTATCGTCCGATGAGATTGCCCCATATCTAAATAAATTGGCTGAAGAAAAATATGCGTATGATGAAAATTTGACTGTCAATTTCTCCATGCAATCTCTTTCTAGAATTAACCCTTCACCAGTAAAGCTTGGCAATCAACTTTTCTTTGTCATTCCTGAATTGGTGATATTATTTCTCTCAGGACTGGCAATTATGATCATGCTTTCTGCCTGCTTCAATTACACCAATTTATCCATTGCCATGGCGCTCAGTCGTGCCAAAGAAATAGGAATAAGAAAAGTATCAGGCGCCTTCAGAAAGCAGATTTTTATGCAGTTTATCACAGAATCTATAGTAATAAGTCTACTATCACTCATTGCGGCATTTGGAATACTCCAGTTATTAATACCAGCATTTTACGCACTTGATCCCCGTATTCCTGAAATACTGGGCATCAATAATGGATGGAGTACATACACCGTATTCTTCGTATTCACCGTATTTGTCGGTGTACTGGCCGGACTGTTCCCTGCACTATACATGTCTAAACTCAACCCCTCTAGCATTTTAAAGGATTTTTCAAAAATTAAATTATTTACGAAATTAAACTTGAGGAAAGTATTGATTGTCTTTCAATTTACCCTTTCACTGTTGTTCATAATATCTGCCACGATCCTGCATTCACAATTCAAATATTCTCTAAACTTTGATTTGGGATTTACTCAGGAGAACATCTTGAATGTCGATCTGCAAGGCAATGACTTTCAACTAGTGAAAAACAGTTTTGGAAGCCAGTCAGAAGTAATAGATGTAGGTGGAAGCTTATATACCCTCGGTATAGGGCGTACTAACAACGAGTGGATGCGAAACCCTGAGCGTCCTGATTCTCTACTGGTCATATATTCAGCGATCACCAGGAATTATTTAAGTATTCTAGATCATCAACTGGTAGCTGGTACAACATTCCCCGAAAATGCATCTGACAGTACTGAGCAGTATATCATTGTGAATGAATACATGATTAAAAACTTAGGATATGGTAACTCGCTTGATGCCATTGGAGAAATAGTTCATCTAGCCGGAAGTAGAGATCTTGAGATTGTAGGAGTGGTTAAAGATTTCAATTATGCAGAGTTAGATGATCCAATCCATGAGTTTGCCTTTCGATATGATCCTAGTGAACTGAGAGTAGCTCATATGTTGATTCAGTCTGACGATATTCAAGCAACAATATTCGACTTGGAAAAAAAGTGGTCAAAAATAGATCCTATTCATGAATTCAGTTATAGCTTTTATGATGATCAAATCACAGAAACATATGGCGTGTTCTTCATTATGACGAAAGTGATTGGGTTTTTCGCCTTTCTTGCGATTTCTATTTCTAGTCTAGGGTTATTGGGGATGGCTGTCTATAGTACAGAATCGAGACTAAAAGAAATAGGGATACGCAAAGCGCTAGGAGCTAACCCAGGCAACCTAGTTTACTTATTATCTAGAGGGTTTATGGGACTGTTACTATTATCGGTGCTGATAGCAGTACCACTTGCCTGGTTTGGTAATAATTTATGGCTTGCTGAACAAGCATTCAAAGCGCCAATTTCAGCATTCGACCTACTTTTTGGGTCTCTACTGCTCTTGATACTCGGACTATTTACCATCAGTTCGCAAACACTAAAAGCCGCCAATGCTAATCCCGTAGAAACCTTGAGAATAGAGTAAACAACATAAATTCTCATTATCAAAATATGGCTTGAACTACGACTGAAAAAGCTGAGTATTCTGTTGAAGTAATTCAAATAGCATTTTGATAAATGCCATTGACAACTTTCTGTTGGTTAATCAAAATTCACTCATCTGGATTGGGTCGCGGGTGGCTATGATAAGTAGGTTCAGATCCACTGGCGCGCGTTTGTAACGCGTGTCTTTTACATGCCTCATCTATAGGTATGCGATACAATCGTCTACCATTAGAAAATTGACTCTTTACCTTTTACACTATTCATTTATCTCGCTCAGAGTCACTCGAAGAGGACTCTGAGATTATACAACTTGCCGATGATTTTATTGATTATCCTTATTCCAGTGCTAGATATTATGAATTAGGTGAGCAACGTGAGATAAAGGTTCATGATTTCAGGACAGTTGACTCAGAGTCTCCTACGGATGACTCTCAGGGGATTTAACGAAGCAATCTCCCGTTCGTGCCTCATCGATCTCCTCTCTCGTACTGATAGCAAATAATGGTGTTTCAATGTCTAATGAGCGTTGGATCAATCAATGTCTTCGGTTAAATAATAATCGTTCCATTGTGGGTTCTTGCCATTAATAAGATCAAGTTTCTTTTGTCGTGAGCCAGCCTTGATTTGCTTTTCTCTTGCTATCGCGGAATCAATATGATCAAATCGTTCAAAATACACGAGTTTATTTACATTGTACTTGGCAGTAAATCCTTTTTGTATTTTCTCTTTATGTTCGTAAACACGCGTTCTTAGATCACTGGTGACTCCAGTATACAAAACTGTATGATTTTGGTTTGTAAGGATATAAATGAAGTAGTTGTGATTCCACATTGGTCTAAAATACAAATAGCTATGATCAATGTCATTGTACGGAACGAATCAATCTGCCTCACCTTGTCATTGCGAGGCACGAAGCAATTCCCTTTTCATCACTCACAGCTCGCCACAGTCGTACCTCCTTCGCGATGACAGCCCATTAACCTTGTCATTGCGAGGTACGAAGCAATCTCCATATCATAGCAGAGAGATTACTTCGATCGTACCTCCCTCGTAATGACAATAGACTAGTGAGTATAATTACTCAATTTTGTAGGTAAATATACGCTCCAAAAATATTCAATTATGTCCTTGCCGGATTACTGAGGGGATCATGTGACCTACTCCGGATTCAACAGATAATTATCAAAGTAGCAAGAAGATATTTACCCATATTTTAGTGAAGCAAAAGGAGCTAATTATTGACTAATAGCGCACGAAAATATGCCCAACCTTGGGTATTGATTGTAAGCGTTCAAAAACAGTGGTTTGTAAAGGGAGTTAATGCTAAGCACGTATCTAAAATGTGTCAATTTGATGTCTTGATTAATAAATATAAACATAACAAAGGAGGTAGATTATGGGAATTAAACCAGGTCCAAAAAGAACTGCTAAAACAACGGGGAAACCCGACAGGCGACAACGAGATAATAAGGATACTCCTGGAAATACGCCATCACTGAAGCCACACAAGCATAAGAAAGGCGATTAGCCACTATGACCCTGAAGAAGTGAATATAACTTACTGATGATTTTGTTGATTATCCTTATTCTAGTGCTAGATACTATGAGTTAGGTGAACAACGAGAGATAAAGGTTCATGATTTCAGGACTGTTGAATCCGAGTCTCCTGCGAATGACTCTGATTCTAGTTAGTATGCTGAATACAAAAATATCGAGTACAGTAGCAAATCAAGAATAATGGATTTTATAACAATAGATTTTGAAACTGCCACTCCGGATAGACACAGTCCTTGCGAGATAGGATTAACTGAAGTAAGGGATAGCCAAATAGTTGGGACTAAATCTTGGCTAATAAAACCTCATAGTTATCCCTATTTTGACAATTTCAATATGTCAATTCATGGAATAACACCTAACGATGTTAAGGATGCACCAACTTTTCCTGAACTATGGCCCGAACTTGAACCATTAATTTCAGATCAGTTTTTAATTGCCCACAATGCTGGTTTTGACATGAGTGTTTTAAGAAAGACATTAGAAAAATACTCAATTGCTTTTCCTACTTTCCAATATTCATGCAGTTATATCTTCTCGAAAAAAGTATGGTTGGGTTTACCGTCATACGGTTTAAAGTCATTATGTCGATTAAATGATATATCATTTGAACATCACAGAGCCGGTGCTGATAGTGAGGCTACGGCAAAACTTTGTCTTAAAGCTTTTAAAGAGAAGGAAGTTAGTTCAATTGATGAATTCCCAGTCAAATTGAAAACCACAATTGGCCAATTATATAGTGGAGGATACAAATCTTCAGTGACTAAAAGAGATAATTCTGGTCGAACTGCAATAGAGGTGGTTGGCGATTCTGATAAACACAATCCAGAGAGCATATTCTATGGTAGCACAGTAGTGTTCACAGGCGCTTTAATGTCAATGGCTCGAGTGGATGCACATCAGATAATAGCCGACATAGGAGGTGTGATAGGAAAAAGTGTCAACAAGTCTACTGATTTCCTTATAGTTGGGCAGCAGGACTTTCGAGTGGTTGGAGACGAGGGAATGAGCTCAAAGCAAAAGAAAGCTATAACTCTTATTGATAAGGGTTCGGGAATGGAAGTGATTTCAGAAGATGAATTCATTGCGAATACATAACGAAAAAAGAAGGCCTCAAATACAATGATTTTTCTTGCCACATATGTGTTGTATAAACCTTTTGCTAAAAAATTTAAACTTGCTGTTTAAATAATCTCTTTAAAATGCCACAGAAAATAGACCACCACATCCGCAGTATTGACAAAGTAATTTGTGGCAATATCAATAAGTTTGATTCCTCTGAAAGGGGCATATTATCACAAAACATATTATCTCATTTAAGAAATCTTGTCGAACATGTTTCCTTGAAGATATTTAGCAATGGAAGGGATATAGAAACCTCATATGAGAACATAGTAAAAGCAATAGATTTTGTGAAAGCCAACGGTAAGTATAAGTTCTTAAATAAATTCCATAAGCTTCTGCAAATCACTGCCTCTCACTATACATTAGATGAAGAAAACTCTGAAAGATTGATGATTAAGTATTATGAATACTTACTCAAAATAAAATCTTTCCTGCAAAGCACCTACAATTTGGACGTGCTTCATAATATCAATGAATTCCCTATCAATACCGACACCATACTTAATGAGTATTATGAGAAGATAGCCTTTAAGGTTGATCAACCAGTATCTGTGAGAATCATTAGCTCATATGATGATCGATACTATATTCAAAAAGTCAAACCGTTTTTTGTTGGATTTGAGGTCTATTATGAAATTACTTTTACACGTGCCAATGATAGAGCAAGTAAATTTGATAGGATCATAGCATTTACAAAATTAGATATTTCTCATTATTATGCGGTCAAACTTACTGTAAGTAATGATAGCATTCAGATACTTGGTAAGAACATGCCCGTCCAAATTATCGATAAATGGGAAGTGTCCATAAGACCTTGTGAACTGGATAATTTCTCCAAAATATTCGGGCAAAATCGCAAGGTTAGTGGATCTAGGGAGTATTACGAATTATTGAAGTATTTGACAAGAACTGGTCTTAACCTAGTTGAAATCATTGATTTTAATGAAGAAGCATATGTCAGTTTTAGAAATCAGATTTTGATTCCAGGCAGGGTTGTATTAATTGCAAAAATTCTTGACCAATGTCGCCAGATAGTTAAGAATAACGGATCAGGAAGTAATGTTCTGAGACACCTACTTTATAGACTGAATAATAGAATTATAAAAAAGCAATACAATAATGAAAATTGCAATAAACTTTCCAATTTGTTCCTACACTATGGCTGCCTCCCTTTTGATCAAATGCCATTTAACTCTTCGTTAAAAAATCATAATCCAAAGCTCATAGATTTATTTGATTGCTTGGAATCCTCAAATAGCTATCATGAACTATTTGCAAGATTCATTAAAAACAACACAGAAGTAAAAGGACAATTATATACACCCAAAAAAGACATAACCAATTTCGAAGATATTGACAATCTCATCCAAAAATATAATGCAACCTTATATTATAAGCATGTAAATCGTAGATTAGAAGAATTCAAAGAGCACATCTACATCAATGGATATGAAGAAGAAACCCACATAATAATAAGTGAATTAAAAAAACTCTCTTCTGTTGGTGTGGGAAACTATGGAAATTCGGTTGAATCGTGGTTAGAACAGTCTTTTTACAATATTGATTGTGATGAAAAAAGAGGGGCTTTAAACCAACTTTTTGAGCATTCAAAAGTGGCTTTGATTTACGGCTCTGCTGGTACAGGTAAATCAACAATGACTAATCATATTTCTCACTTTTTGAAAGATGAAAACAAACTCTATCTAGCAAATACAAACCCTGCTGTTGATAACCTAAAAAGAAAAGTCACCGCTGCGAATTGCACGTTCAAGACTATAGCTAAATTTCTCTCCACTTGGAATGATGATACAAAATATGACCTACTGGTTATTGATGAATGTAGCACTGTGAGTAATTCAGATATGCTGAAGGTCTTACAGAAATCAACATTTAGATTGTTGGTTTTAGTTGGTGATGTTTTTCAAATAGAATCTATTCTATTTGGTAATTGGTTTAATGCGGCTAGGTCTTTTGTCCCAAGTTCATCTGTTTTTGAGCTAACAACACCCTACAGAACCAATAACGAAAGCCTGTTGAATCTTTGGAAAAAAGTTAGACAACTAGATGATGATATTCTTGAGAAAATTGCGAAAGGCAGTTATTCTGCAAGACTAGATGAATCAATTTTTGAACACTCTGAAGTAGGCGAAATAATTCTATGCTTGAACTATGACGGTCTTTATGGGATTAACAATATTAACAAGTTCTTACAAAGTAGTAATACCAGTACTCCAATAGAATGGGGAATACAAACTTATAAGGTCAATGATCCGATCTTATTCAATGAGACAAATAGATTTTCGCCCCTCATTTATAATAACTTAAAAGGAAGAATAGCAAGAATTAATAAAAATGAGGACGAGATTCAATTTAGCATTGAACTTGACAAGGTTATTAATGAGCTTGATGCAGAAAATTATGATTTTGAACTATTGGAAGATTCTGAAAATGGCAAGTCAATCATCCGTTTTTCTGTTAGTAAATATAAAAGTACAGATGAAGACGATGATACCTCCTCTATTGCCATTGTTCCCTTCCAAGTTGCATATGCAGTTTCAATCCATAAAGCCCAAGGATTAGAGTATAACTCTGTAAATATTGTTATAACAGACGAAATCGAAGAAATGATTACTCATAACATATTCTATACCGCGATAACTAGAGCTAGAGAGAAACTTAAAATATACTGGACTCCAGAAACTGAAAACAAAGTTTTGAAACGTCTTGAAGGAAAATTCAACGGCAAGGATGAAGCTCTGTTGAAATTAAGATTTAATCTGTAAATATGGTAGAGTATGTTGATTGCTAGAAATTTTCTTCCATTCCAACTGCTCGTTTGATACCCATGTCATTTACAACCTAAAATGAAGCTGCGGATAATTCCTCCTTCACCTTATTAGATCACCCCCCTTTTTCGCATATTGCTGATATGTCAGAGAAGCCTTTCAAAATCTACAAATCATCCGCTGGGTCTGGCAAGACCTACACGCTGGTGAGGGAGTATCTCAGACTGGCACTGGCACGACCGACCTACTACCGACATATCCTTGCGGTGACGTTCACGAACAAGGCCACGAGTGAGATGAAGACCCGCGTGATCGAGTCGCTCAGCGACTTTGTCAGTGGCAAGGAGAATCCGATGGCGACTGAGCTGAAGGCTATCTTAGACTTGGATGCTGCGACTTTTCAGAAAAAATCAGCACAAGTATTGTCTAATATTCTGCATGGCTATGCACACTTTTCGGTGTCTACGATTGATACGTTTTTTCAAAAGATCATCCGTTCGTTTGCCAAGGAAGTGGGACTGTATGGTGGGTTTAAGCTAGAGCTGGAGCAAGAGCAAGTCCTCAATAAGGTCGTGGATCAGATGGTCGATGAGGTAGGGGAGAAAGATCAGTTGACGAAGTGGTTGGTAGATTTTGCTCAAGAGAAAGTCAATGCCGGCAAGTCATGGGATGTGAAAAAGGATATCAAGAGCTTGGGCAAGGAGCTCTTTGGGGAAACCCTCAAAGGCATAGGCAGTGAGTTACACGAATACACGAAAGACAGAAGGCGATTCACTGACTTTCAGACTAAGCTACGAGCGATCACTCAGACCTTCGAAAAGGAGATAGGAGCGATCGGTGCGCGTGGACTGGCCGCCATCTCTGCTGCTGGACTGGAGATCACTGACTTCTCCTATGGCAAGGGCGGTGTGGCTGGATATTTCCCCAAGATCGCTAGTGGAGAGATCGCTGAACCGGGAAAGAGAATCATAGGAGGGCTGGACAATACCGAAGCATGGTACTCCAAGAAATCTCCGCATAAAGACATCATTGATCAGCTGGCGAGCAGTTCGCTGATCACATTGCTCAATGAAGCAGTGGAATACTATTATATAAACTTCAGTGCCTATCAATCAGCGATAGAAGTGAGTAAGCAGCTATATAGCTTTGCGATCTTATCAGATGTTGTCAATAAGCTACAGCAGTATAAAAGTGAAGAGGGCGTGATGCTGATCTCTGATGCCGGAGAGTTTTTGCATCAGATCATCAAGGACAATGACACGCCATTTGTCTATGAGAAAGTGGGCTCCTTCTTTGGCCATTATTTGATCGATGAGTTTCAAGATACTTCTGGTTTTCAGTGGGAGAATTTCAGGCCACTGATAGAGAATGGATTGGCGGAAGGTAAGATGAGCATGGTGGTGGGAGATGCTAAGCAGTCGATATACCGCTGGCGTGGAGGCGACCCGATGATATTACAGTCCACAGTGCAGTCTCAGATAGGCGAAGCCTATACTTCAGAAACCAACCTCGCTACGAACTACCGCAGCACGGAGCATATCATCAATTTCAACAACACAGTTTTCAAGCACTTCGCAGAGACTATCGTTCCGATGCTCGGTGCGGATAGTGATGATGAGGAACTGAATACTTGGCTAAGTGCCAAGGTCGCACAAGTGGGTGCCGTCTATCAAGATGTGATGCAGCTCGTGCCTGCTCATAAGAAATCTGCTGAGGAGAAGGGTTTTGTGCAGTTTGCGTTTGTGGAAAGTGACAAAGACGCGGAGACCACTTGGAAAGAGGACATCCTCTCTCAGATCCCGACATGGCTAGAGAAGCTGCAGGATCAAGGCGTGGGCATCGAAGAAGTGGCGATCCTTGTGCGAAAAGCCAGTGAAGCCAAACTGGTGATGGATGAAGTCATGCGCTATCAGCAAGAAGGCAAGGCCAAGGCCGGCTATCGTTATGAGTTGATCTCCAATGAGTCATTGCAAGTCGGCAGTGCGACTGTCGTGCAAGTGATGCTCAATGTCTTCAAGTATTTGCAGAACTCCAGAGACCAAGTTGCTCGGGCTAATATCGTATACGCCTATCAGTGCCAGGTGCTGGATCGCTCCAGAGAAGATCTGCATCAGCTGCTCAGTGCCAAGGAAGTCGATGAGTATTTGCCGAGTGAGTTTGTACGCGAGCAAGAGGCTTTGAAGAAGAAGCCGCTCTACGAATTGACAGAAATACTATTGCGGCTCTTTGGACTTCAGAAATTTACCCAAGAAGTAGCGTATCTACAGGCCTTCCAAGATGTGGTATTGGAATATGTATCTTCTAAGTCCAATGACTTGCAATCCTTCTTGGAATGGTGGGAGGAGAATGGCTTCAAACAGAAAGTGAAGTTGCCCTCTACAGTCAAGGCAGCACAAGTACTGACCATTCATAAGTCCAAAGGCTTGCAGTTCAAAGCGGTGATCTTGCCATTCGTGGATTGGACGATAGACAATGACCCGAGACAAACCAATATCATCTGGACCAAGAGTGATCAGCCACCATACAATGAGTTGCCGATTCTTCCATTGAAGTATGGAAAGACACTGGCCAATACGGTCTTTGCCAAGGCATATTACCAAGAGAAAATGAGTGCCTACCTCGATAACCTGAATTTGCTCTATGTGGCATTTACCAGGGCAGAGGACTACCTGATAGGTTATGCTTCTGATCCCGGAAGGACGATCAGCAAGGTGAGTGATGTGCTGCATCAGTTGTTTGATAGCCATGAGGCATTCGCCCAAGGCTGGGGCGTTGATGAGAAGACCTACACCAAGGGAATTTTAAAAGAGGCACAACCGCTTCAAGTTGCTGAAAAGCCTACTGCACCAGAAAAGTATGTATCTCATCGATGGGATGAAAAGCTAAAAGTAAAGTACCGTGCCACTGCCTTTTTCGGAGATGAAGATGAGCGCATGAAAGGCGTGAACTTCGGTAACTTATTGCATGAGCTGATGTCTCGAGTGGTGACACTTGATCAATTGCCAAAAGCATTGACTGCGATGCAGTATGAAGGCATGATCGATGTCGATCAGATGAATAAGCTGGAATCAGCTACCAAAGAAATAGAAAAACACCCAGTGGTCAGTGCCTGGTTTGATCCGCAATGGCAGGTGAAAACAGAAGTGCCTATCCTGCCAGCTTCTGGTGAGATGAGCCGACTTGATCGGGTGATGATCGATGGCACCAAGGCGGTGGTCATAGATTATAAAACAGGAGAACACAATCCAAAATACAATAAACAAATCGTGACTTATAAAAAACTATTGACTGACATGGGATATACTGAGGTGAGTGGGTATTTGCTGTATGTGGATGATATGGAGGTGGTGGAGGTGTGATAAGATACAAGACACAAGACTTAATTTCAAGACAGAAGTATCAAGACAGAAGAGGGAAGACAGAAGAGGGAAGACACAAGACTTAAGACAGAAGTATCAAGACTAAATACTAACTCATAAAAAACGATCAACTAAACACCAAACACGAATCAACCAATGACCAACAATCCTTTCCTAAAAGAGCTAGCCCAGAAAGTACACACTGACCATAAAGATAATATGGGTGAGGTGATCTTGATATTTCCGAATAGGAGGGCGGGGCTGTATTTTAGAAAGTACTTAGCAGAATACCTTGATGCACCTGTTTGGTCACCCAACATCATGAGCATGGAGGACTTTGTCGGTCAATATACTGACTTGCAAGTGGCGGATAAGTTCACTTTGATTATTGATATGTACAATGCGTATCGGAAGCAGATCGCCAAGGATGAGGGGTTTGAGAAGTTCTATTATTGGGGAGAGATGCTGCTCAAGGATTTCGATGATATTGATAAATACCTGATTAACCCGAAGCACCTGTTCACCAATGTCAGCCAGCAAAAGGAACTGGACGATACATTCGATTTCTTGACACCCGAGCAACAAGAAATCATCCTCAGTTTCTGGAGCAAGTTTGAGGTAAACCCTTCAAAAGAAAAGACAGACTTCAAGACCCTTTGGGATAAGCTGTTCAGTATATATGAGCTCTATACCTCAGGACTTAAGAAAAATGGTAGGGCATACACAGGCATGCTTTACAAGTCATTGGCTGAAAATCTATCGACCATCGAGAACTGCGATAAGTTGGTTTTTGCAGGATTCAATGCCTTGACAACTTCTGAGGAAGCGATTATCACTTATTGTGTGGAGGAGGGAGCACAAGTGCATTGGGATGTGGATGCCTATTATCTAGATGATAAACGTCAAGAGGCAGGGGAGTTTTTTAGAGAATATCGTGACAAGAATACCTTGGGTAAGACCTTCCCCAAACCAAGTCCTGACAATATAAACGGGCACAGCACAGAAAGAAATATAACGCTCAACGCAGCCTCATTGGATGTTGGGCAAGTGAAGATGTTGGGCAGTCAGTTGGGCAAGGAAGTGGATGGTACTGATTTTGAAC
>JAWUWD010000152.1:0-54223 GCA_034112085.1 Cyclobacteriaceae bacterium | reverse complement strand
TAGATACATTTCCCCCCGGACAAGCAGCTACTAAGATCATCCCCATAGCAAGGGATGGAATGGGGTCGATGAACCAGATGAGTACTCCAGTTAGTATTGGTAATAATAGGAACTGTGAGACTACGCCAGTAGCGATTCCTTTTGGGTTATTGAAGATAGAAGTGAAGTCTTTGGCTTTGATAGAAAGCGCTACGCCAAACATGATGATCGCTAATGCAATGTTGAGTAGAAGAAGTTTTTCTTCATCAAATCGTATATGTATGTTTTCAAGTGAATTCATTTAAAATTTTGGTAATGTTTTTTACTAATTATCGAAAAAATGTTTGATTTAATCAAATTGGACTAGTTGTTAAAGTTGTGTAATGAATTTTTTTTACTAAAAATTGATGTTATGAATAGTTTGATTAACGACATTTTACTAGGTGACATTCATTTTTCACTGTGATTTCACATTTTCAATGTTAAGAAATTAAGAAGATTGATAGTCGTTTTTCAACTGGTTATTAAAAGTATTACATTTGCAGAAATAAAATAGAATTATTTTAACCTAACTATATGATGAAAAACAAACTACTAAAATTTCTGGGATGCTTTGTATTCGCTATGATGAGTACAGCAGCATTTGCGCAAACAGGTTCTGTTAAAGGAGTTGTATTAGACGACACCAAAGAAGGACTTACTGGAGCTTCTGTGATCCTAAAAGGAACCACAAAAGGAACGATTACTGATATCTATGGAGCTTTCCAGATTAATGGAATTCCTGCTGGGACACAAAACATTGTGATTTCATTTATCGGATATTCGGATGAAGAGATACAAATCAATGTGTCTCAGGACGGTGTTACTGATATGGGTACGATCACTTTAGCATCTAATGCTATTGGATTGAATGAAGTAATGGTTATTGCGTCTATTGGTATAGATAGAAAAACTCCCGTAGCAATGTCAAATATTAAGGCGGAAACAATCGCGGCTAAAATTGGTAGTCAAGAATTTCCTGAAATATTGAAATCAACTCCAGGGGTATATGCGACAAGAGCAGGTGGTGGTTTTGGTGATGGGCGTATCAATATTAGAGGGTTTGAATCAGAAAATGTAGCCGTATTGATCAATGGTGTGCCAGTGAATGACATGGAGAATGGTAGAGTTTTCTGGTCTAATTGGGCTGGATTGACTGATGCAACTAATTCTATGCAAGTACAGAGAGGTCTAGGGGCTTCTAAGGTTGCAGTGCCTTCGATTGGTGGTACGATCAACATTATTTCTAAAGCATCTGATAGAGAAAAAGGCGGATCTGTGTTTTTAGGTTCTGGTAACGATGCTTATTCAAAACTAGGTTTTTCCCTTTCTTCAGGTTTAAATGATAATGGTTGGGCATTTACTGTGTCAGGATCTAAAACACAAGGAGATGGTTACGTTGATGGGACTGAATTTTTAGGGTATTCTTATTTTGCTAATATAGCTAAGAAAATCAATGATCAACATGAGGTGACTTTTACAGCAGTAGGAGCTCAGCAAAGACATGGTCAGAGACAAAGTCAAAGTTTATTGAGTGATTATGAAGAGAGTGCAAGTGGCATCAAATATAATCCTGATTGGGGATACAAAGATGGTCAAGTACTACATGCAGAAGACAACTTCTATCACAAACCTCAACTTTCTATAAATCACTACTGGACAATCAGTGATAAAACGGATCTTTCTACTGCAGCCTATGCCTCTTTTGGTACTGGTGGCGGTGGCGGTACTGCAGGGGATTTTGATAAGGAGTCTTGGAGAAAAGATGGTGTAATTGATTTTGATGCTATTGTTGATCAAAATTCGTCTAATCCAACTGGAGAATCTTTAGCATATTTGCGAGCTTCAAGAAACGATCACAAATGGTATGGAGTATTGTCTTCTTTGAATCATAAATTGAATGATGAGATAACTTTAATGGGAGGTGTCGACTTGAGATATTATAGAGGTGATCACTTCTCAGAAGTTACTGATTTGTTAGGAGGAGAGTTTGCCGTTGACAATAGTAATGTCAACAATCCAAATGCAGCGCTTAGAGTTGGAGATAAAAGACAATATCACAATGTGAATGAAGTGCTTTGGGAAGGGTTATTTGCTCAAATGGAATATGCAAAAGATAAGTTATCTGGATTTGTAACATTGAATGCATCAAATACTTCATACAATAGAGAGGATTTGTTCCAGTACTTGGATTCTGATCCACTACAAAAAACAGAGTGGATTAATTTCTTTGGGTTTGGTATCAAAGGTGGAGCAAATTATAACTTAACGGACAATCACAATGTTTTTGCAAATGTGGGGTATTTTGAAAAAGCACCTTTTGCTAATGCAGTATTTTTAGATTTCGATAACCTTATCAATGAACAAGCTGAAAATCAAAAAGTGTTTAGTTATGAGTTGGGTTATGGATACAGAACTTCAAAATTGTCGGCTAATGTGAATTTGTACCGTACAGAATGGAAAGACAGAACATTAAGTTTCGCTGTCCCTTATACACTACCGAGTGGAGCAGATGATTTTGCATTTGCCAACGTTTTGGGCGTAGGAGCTCTACATCAAGGTGTAGAGTTTGACGCAAGTTACAAGTATAGCAGTAAGTTGAGTTTGACAGGAATGCTTTCATTGGGAGACTGGACTTGGAAAGATAATGTTGAAGATGCAGGTGTCTTTTTCGAACAAGAGTTAGTAGAAACAACTGATTTGTTTATTGCCGGATTAAAAGTGGGCGATGCAGCTCAAACAACAGCAGCGTTGGGTATTGACTATCAATTAATGGAGAATTTGAAAATTGGAGCAGACTTCAATTATTATGCAAATTACTATGCGGATTTTAATATAGATAACAGAACGTCTGAAGGGGATCAAAACAATACAGCGTATGAGATTCCTGCTTATGCTCTTTTCGATATCAACATGAGTTACTCGTTTGATATTGCAGGGTTGAAATCTTCATTGTTCGGAAACATATATAATGTAGGTAATGTTGAATATTTCTCTGATGCAAGAGATGGAGGTCGTACTCAAACTACTTCATCTTCTTTAGGTGCTGGATATTATGGAGCAGGAACTACATGGAATTTGGCTTTAAGAGTTAAATTTTAAACTTATAAATTTAATTTAAGATGAAAAAATACAACAAATACTTAATAATGCTGTTGGGAGCAATGTCCTTCTTGGCATGTACAGATCCTTTAGAGGATGAGGTCGAATTGATAAGAGAAGATGCACCTGTGAAAACGTTTAGTTACTCTCTAACGGAGGTGAATTACGGAACAATTGCTGATAATATTAAGGCATCAGCTACGACTGAACAAGATTCTACTAATGCAGATTGGATTGAGTCCAACTTAGCATTCAGTAATACATTACAAGCAGCTGATTTCGTTCCTGAGTTTCTTGGAGACGAGTATCCTTATTTTGGAAAAGGAAGTGCTATTGTGGTTTCTTACAATAAGTATGAAGGTGATAATGCTGATTTTGACATCTATAATTCTGCTAGCAGATATAAATTTTCAGATGAAGACTATTTTCTTGCCTCAAATGAAGCTGGTGAATTGGGGTTCATGAACAACTCTATTGATGTAGACGCACAAGCCGTACGTGCTTTGAATACAAATATACAAGACCCAAATGATGGTGATGTTGTCTTTGTTAATTACCAATTTCTGGATTTAGGTTATGACGATATTCCTGCAGGTGCTGAAGTACTAGGGGTTACTTTTGAATCAGATTTGGAGAATTTCACGAGTATTTCAGTAAGTGGAGATCAGGCATGGGAATGGGATTCTAGAGATCCAGATGCTTTTGCAATCATGTCTGGATTTTCTGGAGGTAGTCAACCAAATGTAGACTGGATGGTCTCTCCAGAAATTGATTTGTCAGAAGGTGATGGTGCCGATATTTCAATTTCTATCACACAAAGAATTAATTTTTTGAGTGACGGAGTAGTTGGCGAAGATATTAGAATTTTAGTATCTGATGATTATACAGGAGATGTAGCAACAGCTAATTGGGTCGACTTAGATTTAGAGTCTTGGCCTGAAGGTAATTCTTGGGATTTTGAAGTTAACAATGGTGACTTTTCAGATTTTGGTGGAGATAAAGTGCATTTGGCCTTTAAATATATTTCCACTTCTGACTACGCGCCTAACTGGGCAGTAGATGCAATTAGCATTCTAGTAGGTCAGGTTCCTGAAAGTGAAAGCCACAATGTATATTATGAGTTTGATGGTGAATGGGAAGCAGCGAGAGGCGTTTACGCTTTGAGCAGTGCTGATTATGATATGATGGGTGCGCCAGGGAGATTTGATAATTTCTCAGACAGTGAGGCACCGGCTAACTACTTGCCTAGTTTCATGGGGATGAAGTATCCTTTCGCACAAGAAGGTGATCAAATGACGATCATCTATAGATACTTCTCTGGAGGGACATCTACTCTCTCTGAAGTGTATACTTTTTCCAATGGAGTTTGGGGAGGTAACCTTTATTCATCTACTAGTGAGCAATACATAAACAATGGAACAGTTTGGGTGTTTGATCCATCTGTTGTTTTGACAATGACTGGGGCTGATTTTCAACATATTGTTGAATTTGCTAAAGTAGAGCATGCTGAATTAGTCAATGATTTCGGAAGTGGAGAAGATTACTATGGCGCTGATGCGTTTTTTGTGAATTTTGATATCCGTTCTGGGTCTAAGTCTGACCAATCCGAATATAATGGATTATCTGCTGATGATACAGAGGCATTAGCACTAGAACGTGCTGGCGAAGGGGTTGTAGTTTTCTTAGAAAGCGCTTACCCTGATCAACCAACTCAGGTCAACGGTGTAGATGTGTTTTACACCGTCTTTGCCGATACTTATAATGGAGAAGATGGCGTAATTATGACATATCTTCAAGTTACTGGTACTGGAGAATTCACAATTCTTGAAGGGCCAACCTTTCAATAAAGGTTTATAAGTCTATTAAAAAGGAGATGCTTGAACAAGCATCTCCTTTTTGATTATAAGTACTTTTAAATATTTGCATTTACGAACCATAACATTGGAGTAAAGCGGTGTTCTGGATTTGTAAATATAACCTATGAAATTTCACATAAGAAATTTAGCCTGCTCCTACACAAATCTTGCCTCAAAGCACAAAATGAAGATCTGAAAATTATGTTCGATATGAAAATAACAATTATGAAAAAGACATTAATAACTTCATTCGTATTATTACTTATAGTAAGTAATCTTTTTGGGCAGGCTCCGGAGGGGTACTATGACGGGACTACTGGTTTAGTAGGTGAAAACCTCAAGACAAAGCTTCATCATATCATTAAAAACCATACTTTCAATTCTTATAGTGCCGCCAAAGATATATTGAGAGACCTAGATGAGGATCCAAATAATAGCGATAACGTATTGCTCATATATAGTAGAAAATCTATTTCTAAGACAAGTTTTGCAAGTAACAACGAACCTGATTTTTGGAACAGGGAACATACTTGGCCAAAGTCTCATGGGTTCCCTGATGACACCGATACGGCTTACACAGACGTACATCATTTGAGACCATGTGACGCAACAGTCAATTCATCAAGGAGTAATAAGGATTTTAATAATGTAGCACATATTGAGAGTAACGAAGAAGGGGAAGCGCCAGACACTTATACTACAAGTGATTTTTGGGAACCTAGTGACGAAGTAAAGGGAGATATGGCCAGAACCATGTTTTACATGGCAGCAAGATATAATAGTACTTCTTTAGATCTAGAGTTGGTTGATCGAATATCCATTTCTGGAGATCCAGAACTTGGCGTGTTATTTACATTGCTACAGTGGCATGAAAGTGATCCTGTGAGTCAAGAAGAAATTGACAGGAATAATGGGGTGTTCGGATATCAAGGTTATAGATACCCATTTATAGATGAGCCAAGTTTGGTTTCAGATATTTGGGGCTCTGCTTCTGATCCATTGCTTATAATTAATCAGGATGCATTCAATGCCGACTTTGGTTTGGTAGCTGCAGGCGGTAGCCTTGTTCAGCAGTACAAAGTGAATGGTTATAACTTAACAAATGATATTAACATAGTTGTCAATACTCCTTTTGCGTTGTCTCTGGATAATACCAATTGGAGTCAATCTGTGTCAGTTGGAATCAATAATTCCGAGCCGGTAGAATCTACTATCTATTTAAGATTTTCACCGACTGTCGCAGATGGTGCTGATTATGAGTCAACGGTAACACATAGTTCAATAGGAGTCACTGACAAGACTTTCACTGTTGGTGGTACTGAAGGAGACATGACAATTAGTACGATAGAAGATGCAAGATCTGAATCATTGGGTACAGCAGTTTTTGTAACAGGAGTAGTGATAGACAAAGGGAATAATAGTGGGAACAGTAGGGTGATATATGACGGATCGGCAGGAATAGTCGTGCGAAGTTTCGATGCAGATAATGAATCTGCTAATTTGAATTATGGAGATAGTATTACAGTAAGTGGTGGATTGGCTGCTTATAATAATTTACTTCAAATTGAAAGCTCACCAATTGTGATATCTTTAATAAAAGAAGGAGCGATAATACCTGATCCTCAGGCGATCAGCTTAGGTGATGTTTCTGAGCAGTACGAATCAGAACTGATTACTATTGAGAATGTCGAGTTCGTGGAGACAGGTACATTTGCTGGTGGAGGATCAGCTGGTAATTTCACACTTACAGATGGTACTGATGAAGTAGTATTTAGAATAGGTAATAGTGGACATCCACTGGTTGATATGTCGATTCCAACTGGCAAAGTCACAATAACAGGATTTGTAAGTCAATTTGGATCTGATTATCAAATATCTCCTAGAGATGTTGATGATGTTGAGACTTTTGAAGAAGAATTATTATTGATGTCGATTCTTGAGGCTCGATCCCAATCAATTGGAGATCAAGTGCTTGTTACTGGTGTTGTAATAGATAAGCAAAGTAACAATCAACACAATCGAGTGATATTTGATGGAACAGCTGGGATTGTCATACGAGGATTGGCAAGTGGTCATGCAACAGAAGATTTGAATTATGGAGATAGTATAACTGTTTCAGGAGAATTGTTTGATTATAATAATTTATTGGAAATCGAGGGAGACTTAGTGAGGTACACTATCATAAGTGAAAACTCGGCTATCCCATTTCCTCAGGAAATATCTATAGAGAATATCGGAGAGGATTACGAGTCAGAATTAATTTTACTTAAGGGAATCAGTTTTGTTGAAGATGGTGTATTTACTACTGAGGGAAATGAATTGACCGATGGTTCTAGGTCAGTTAACTTTAATTTGGGTTCCTCGAATCACCCATTGATAGGTGTTGAAACACCAGTAAGTGAGGTTAATGTGATAGGCTTTGTAGGAGAGGATACGGATGGATATTATGTTTCTATTAGGAATGAAGAGGATATCGAAGAATTGGCAGGTCAAGTTACTGGTGTCTTCCCGAAAGGGGCTTCATTTAGTTTTTCACCTAACCCAGTTGTCGATGTCTTGAGTTTTTATGGATTGGATAGAAGTCTCAATAAATTTGATATTACTATTACCACGCAAAATGGTCAAATAATTAAAACTGGATATACCGTTAAATCTAAAACGATCAATATAGGAGAGTTGGCTAGGGGAATTTATATTCTTCACCTTCAAAACGGTGATCAAAAAATCACTTTGAAATTGATAAAGCAATAATTGATATCCTAATGATTATTATAATGTTCAATAATCATTATAATATCAACTTTAGAAGTTATGTCCAATTGTTTTGAAATAATGTAATTGGATATAACTTTTATTTTGTCTTTCATTAAAGGGTGAAGTTGAGTTTCAAAATCCTCTAGTTTAACTAGCGTGTTATTGTCGTTCAGGTATAGTTGTGTTTCTATGAGCTTTTTATTAAAGAAAACTTCAACTGTATTCTTATCGCGGTTAACGTAACTCTTTTCTATTAATTGAGATTTTCCATAAAGTGGAATTTCTCCACTCAATAGTAGTTCATAAAACTTCAATACCTCATCAGTATTCTTGAATGAAAAGAAATAGTGATTGATTTTTTCTTTTGGGTCGTAATATTGAAAATAGAAGGCTTCTGTAGAGGAGATTTCTTTACCATCCTCAAAGAATAATTTCTAATTGGCTTGGTCATATGAAAACATTCCTCGTGCAGAGGATTTGTCATTGAGAATTGCAACTCCATCATACGTTTTTGAGTCATCAAACCACTCTTGGGAATAAGTTGTTTGAAAAAAACAAGTCACGCATAAAACCACAAATCCTTGTCTCATGCTATTGTCTACGTAAGGCAGCCTAAAATGATTATTCTAGACTGAATATTTATAAATTAGTCTATAAGATGACTTATTGCAACACTTCTTCATTAGCCCCTTCCAACCTCTCTATCCAGAAATTATTGAACCCCTCTCCAAGTTTTAGCGATATCAGCTGTAGTTGTAGCAATTCAAGTATGGCTAAGAAATTATAAATCACAAGTATTTTTGTTGGGTCCTGTTTGATGATGTCATTGAATGACATTTTTTGCTTTTTCGTCAATTTATCTAGTAACACTTTCTTCTGCCCTGAAATGGTATATGGATAGGGTGTCACTTCATGTATAGGCTTATTCTTTTCTATCTCATAGCGCGTCATTACATTCTGAAACACTTTGAGTAATTTGTACAAATCTACATCTTGAAGTTCTGCTTCGACATTGGATGCTCCAGCTAACATTTTGATTTCTTTGGAGATATTCCCGCGCTTTTCTTTTTCGATCTGACCAGCTTCCATGCTCACCAATTGACCAACTACTTCTTTGTATCTTTTGTATTCAAGTAAATGACGTATGAGTTCTTCACGAGGGTCGAGCTCATTTCCTTCTTCATCAAAAGTGGGACGCGGGAGAAGCATCTTTGATTTGACGCGCATCAAAGTTGCTGCGACTAAAATGAACTCACTAGCCACATCAACATTCATTTCTTCGAGTCGGTGCAGGTAGTCTAAGAAGTCATTGGTGATCTTCGAAATCGGAATATTTTGTATATCCAATTCATCTCTTTCTATGAAAAAGAGTAACAGATCAAAAGGTCCTTCAAATAGGGGTAGTTTTATTTCAAAACTCACAGCGATAAGTCTTTTAATTGGTCAACATCAAAATCGAAATTATAAAAAAATATGTAGCTTTGTGGTTACATTCGGTATAAATTGAAGATTATTCCTTAACAATTCAACACGAATAGCGTTTGAATGTTACGAGCTACTAAAAGAGATACATGTTGATACAACCTGGAGAATTACTTGCCAATATTAATAGTCCTGATGATCTTAAGAAGCACTCACAAAGTGAGCTAGTAAAGATATGTGATGAATTGAGGCAATACATTGTCGACAATGTATCAGTATATGGAGGGCACTTTGGAGCAAGCTTGGGGGTAGTAGAGTTGACTGTTGCGCTTCATTACGTTTTCCACACACCATATGATCAGCTAGTATGGGATGTAGGGCATCAAGCCTATGGTCATAAAATCTTGACTGGGCGAAGAGATGTTTTTCATACCAATAGACAATACGGAGGCCTCTCGGGGTTCCCGAAGAGAAAAGAAAGTGAGTATGATACTTTTGGAGTAGGACATTCTTCTACTTCGATTTCAGGAGCATTAGGAATGGCAGTAGCTTCACAGTTTAAAGGACTTGAAGATAAACAGCATATTGCGGTAATCGGAGATGGAGCGATGACAGGAGGGATGGCTTTTGAAGCGATGAATCATGCGGGTGTGGCCAATTCTAATATACTCATCATCCTGAATGATAATTGCATGTCCATCGATCCAAATGTTGGAGCTCTCAAGGATTATTTGACAGATATCACCACTTCACACACCTACAATAAGGTGAAAGATGATGTGTGGAATCTGTTAGGGAAATTTAGTAAGTTCGGAAAGAGTGCTCAAGAGGTAGCCTCTAAAGTCGAAAATAGTGTAAAGTCATTTTTGCTGAGTCAAAGCAACCTCTTTGAATCACTTAACTTACGTTATTTTGGACCTGTAGATGGGCATGATGTCAATCACTTGGTAAGTGTGTTGAATGATCTTAAAGACATCAAAGGACCGAAATTACTCCATGTGATTACCGCTAAAGGAAAAGGATTCGCACCTTCTGAGCAAGGTAATCAAACTACTTGGCATGCACCGGGAACTTTTGATAAGGTCACAGGTGAAATTCATAAGAAAACATTTGAAACTCCTCAAGCGCCTAAGTACCAAGATGTCTTTGGACATACGATGGTGGAACTTGCTGAGAAGAATGATAAAATAATGGGTGTGACACCAGCAATGCCGTCAGGCTGTTCACTGAATATCATGATGAAGGCAATGCCTGATCGTGCTTTTGATGTCGGTATTGCTGAACAACATGCGGTGACTTTTTCTGCAGGGCTAGCAACACAAGGCTTAGTGCCATTTTGCAATATCTATAGTAGCTTCATGCAACGAGCCTATGATCAGGTTGTTCATGATGTTTGTATCCAAAATTTGCCTGTCAATTTTTGTCTAGATCGTGCAGGGTTTGCTGGTGCTGACGGACCAACCCATCATGGTGCTTATGATATATCTTATATGAGGGCTATTCCAAATATGATCGTTTCATCACCAATGAACGAAGAGGAATTACGTAACCTAATGTACACTGCCCAGTTACCTAGAGAGGGTAAGGCATTTACTATTAGGTACCCTCGTGGTCAAGGTGTTATGCCCGAATGGAAAACTTCTTTCAAAGAAGTGAAAATCGGGACAGGCAGAGTCATTCAAGAAGGAGAAGATGTGGCGATTTTGACCATTGGACACATAGGCAACTATGCAGTTGATGCTTGCGAGTCATTAATGGAAGAGGGAATTACAGCAGGGCATTTTGATATGCGATTTGTCAAGCCAATAGATGAGAAAATGCTCCATCAGATCTGCGTTAAATATAAAAACATAATCACTGTTGAGGATGGTTGTTTGCCTGGTGGGTTTGGAACCACAATTCTTGAGTTTATTGCGGATAATAATTATCAATGTCGAGTAAAACGACTAGGTATTCCAGATCGAATAGTAGAGCATGGATCACAATCTCAGCTACACAAAGAATGTGGTTTTGATTCAGAAGGTATCAAGCAAGCTGTTCTAGATGTTTTGGTTCCTGCTGTGCTAAAGTAGTGAAGGGCTTATATCATCAAGAATATGGTAGTGGAGAAGTTTTGGTGTTATTACCTGGTTTTTGTGAGAGTATTTCAATTTGGGATAAAATAGTTCAAGGACTAGGGAAAACTTGCCGAGTTATCTGCATTGATCTTCCGGGGATAGGAAAGAGTGCTCATCTGAAGGCACCAATCTCCTTGAGTCATACAGCAAATCAAATTCATTCATTTATCAGATCTCTTGGGATTCAGCGGTATACTGTAGCTGGTCACTCTCTAGGAGGTTATCTATCCCTTGAATTAATCGATCAGTTTCCAGAATCAATTGATGGAATTGGGATGATACACTCCACTGCTTTTGCCGATGATGAAGAGAAGATATCAGTTCGGAAAAAGACAATAGATTTTGTCAATAAAAGAGGGGTGGAATTATTTATTAAGTCCTTTGTCCCTCAATTGTTTAGGGATAAAAAGTCGCCTTATATTACAACTGTAATTAATTCAGCAAAATTCACCACTCAGGATAGTCTTGTTAATTATACAATTGCTATGATGAACCGAAAAAATCACACACTTACACTAGAAAAATGGAACAAGCGTAGTCTTTTTGTTGCTGGTATGGAGGACTCTTTAGTACTTTTAGCCCAAAGTAGGGCTCATTTGGAATATATATCGGAAGAAAAGTACGTTGAATTGGCTAACATTGGGCATATGGGGATGCTTGAAGAGCCTGTTTTAATTGAAAAATGTCTCCGTGATCTTGTTTGTACTACTTCCAAATAAGCTTAGATATTACTTATAAATGACCGAATATTTTAATATTTTTGTTTTAATGCGAAAAATAGCGCAATTTGTGTTGTTTCATTTTTTGATATACTGTTAAAATCAATTCGATTATTTATTATTTTAATAGCAATTATTACACGTATTTTAATTTAATTAGCATAATTAACACCTAACTCCTAAACAATTTTCAATCCATGGATGTAACTACTGAAATGATCAAAGCCTGGGACATGTATGGGCAATATGCTGCATATGCACTGTATGGTCTTGCTATCTTGCTTTTCTTGGTTTATGTAATCAAACTAGCTTCTACAAAAGAACCTAAAGATAAATATGATTTCATTAACAAAAGTGAAATTAATATGATGTGGTACTCTGCTATTGCAGCAATTACTGCTACTGCTATTATTGTAAATACTTTTATATTAGACATTACCGTTTTATGGGTGTTTGTAAGAGCGTTTTTGACAATAATGATGGCTATTATCACTGGAGTTATACTTCAAAATATTCTTAAGTTTTATTATCCATTTTATATTGAGAAGAGGTTGAAAAAGCTGAGATACCAGCCTAGAATCTCTCCTAAGAATGGAAAACCAATGAAGTTATTGAGTGAAGATGAGGAAGATGTCTATTTGGACGAAGGAATGCAGGCAGAAGAGGATTTATTCTCTATTGACTACGATGTTTGGATAGATGAGGAGAACAACTACACAAAAATAGAAAAGTACTCAGGACACTTACACGCACAGCAATGTCCTGAATGTAGCTATCAAACTTTCAAAGTAACTAAAGAAGAATTGATTACATCTCCGACTGTTGATGAAGAAGGTGAGTTGATGAAGTTCTTCGATTGCGGGTATTGTGGACATAAATCTAAAAAACCTTTTAAAGTAGCAAAATTGCAACAACAAGAAGGATAATCATTCGATCCTAGATCTAATAAAAAAGGCAATCTCCATGAGATTGCCTTTTTTATTTTGTAAATCTTTCAGAGTAGGAAATGAAGCTATTGTATGAGTTGGCTATGAAGTCGGAATTTCTTGGGCATAAAAAAACCTTGACGAATTCGTCAAGGCAAAAAAAAAGGGTGGAAGACGGGACTCGAACCCGCGACTTCCGGTACCACAAACCAGCGCTCTAACCAACTGAGCTACAACCACCATGTGCCTATCATAGAATTACCGCTATTGATTGACTTTCCCCTAAGGGAGTGCAAATTTATTCAGTGAATTATAATTACCAAACTAATACCCAATTTTTTATTTTCGATCAAATAATAACCGTTGTCCTCTTCGAGATTCATCAAAATTGCTTTCAGAATAAACTAGGTGTCCAGATACGATTGTGTGTGAAATTTTAGACAAGAATTTATGCCCTTCAAAAGGTGACCAGCCGCATTTTGCGATAATATTAGACTTGTCTACTGTCCACGGGTCATCGAGGTCTACCAATACTAGGTCCGCGTTATAACCTTCTCTTATAAATCCTCTTTTATCGATGTCAAACATTATAGCTGGATTATGACACATTTTTTCAGCGATCATTTCTAAAGAAATTTTATTATTGTGATACATGTCCAGCATGGCGACTAGGCTATGCTGAATCAGCGGGCCTCCAGATGGTGCGTTGAAGTATGTATTATCTTTCTCTTCGATAGTATGTGGTGCATGATCCGTGGCAATCACATCGATTCTGCCATCTTTCACTGCTTCTAGTATGGCATCTTTATCTGCAGATGTTTTGACAGCAGGATTCCATTTGATCAAAGTACCTTTCTCTACATAATCATTATCGTCAAACCATAAATGATGAATACATGCTTCGGCAGTGATTCGTTTGTCTCTAAGCGGAATGTCATTTTTGAATAGTTCAGTTTCTTTGGCAGTAGAGATGTGAAGGATGTGTAATCTTGCATCATGTTTTTTCGCCAGCGCCACTGCTCTCGAAGATGATAGATAGCAGGCTTCTTCGCTTCGTATTTCAGGATGGGACGTCATCGGGACATCTTCTCCGTATTTTTCTTTATAGGCAATAGTGTTTTTGGTAATGGTAGCTTCGTCTTCACAGTGAGTAGCTATAAGCATATCAACTTTAGAAAATAAATTCTCAAGTGTTTGCTGATCATCGACCAACATATTGCCAGTGGATGAGCCCATGAATATCTTGACCCCACAGACATTTTTAGGATTGGTTTTAAGTACTTCATCGATGTTATCATTCGATGCTCCCATGAAAAAGGAATAGTTAGCCAATGAGGATTCTGACGCGATCTGATATTTATCTTCGAGGAGCTCTTGTGTAAGTGCGTTTGGGACTGTATTTGGCATCTCCATGAACGATGTTACTCCTCCTGCGACTGCAGCCTTAGATTCAGAATATATATCAGCTTTATGAGTAAGACCTGGTTCTCGAAAATGAACTTGATCATCGATTAAACCAGGGAATAAATATTTGCCGTGGCCATTAATGATTTTGTCTCCTTTTTGGAAAGAGAGATTATTTGAAATTTTTGAAATTATCCCATTTTCAATGAACACATCTGATATGAATATCTGACCTTCATTGACTATATTTGCACCTTGTATCAGTATCTTTTCCATATTTCCTCGTATTTGTCGGAAGTAAAATTAACCCTTTTATGGCTAAACCAATGACCTCATTTGAGGATTTTAAGCTCAACAAGCAATTGCTAAATGCGATTGAAGATAAAGGGTATAGTGAGCCCACACCGATTCAAATAAAGGCTATTCCCCTAGTTTTGGCAGGACATGATCTAATGGGGGTGGCACAGACAGGTACTGGTAAAACTGCAGCATTTGTATTGCCACTGCTAATGAAGGTCAAGTATGCACAAGGTAAGGACCCTCGAGCTTTGATATTGGCACCAACTAAAGAGTTGGTATTACAAATTGAGGACAATGTGAAGAGCTACAGCAAGTACTGTGATATTCGACACATAGCCCTATACGGAGGGATTGGTCCAAAAACCCAGATCGAAGAGCTCAATAAAGGGGTAGATTTGATTGTAGCAACTCCAGGAAGATTTCTGGACCTATATTCGCGAGGTGAAATCAATACTAAGTTGATTAAAACGCTCATCATGGATGAGGCCGACAAAATGATGGATATGGGGTTTATGCCTCAGATTCGAAAGGTGCTAGAAGTCATTCCTGTGAAGCGTCAAAATCTTCTTTTTTCAGCAACGATGCCAGAACGTGTGGTTACTCTATCAGAAGAGTTTTTGGAGTATCCGGAATTAGTAGAAGCAGCCCCACAAGCCACTACTGCTGACACAATATCTCAATGGGTGTATAAAGTCCCTAATATTAAGACAAAGCTAAATCTTCTTATGTTGTTGCTGGAGGATAAGAAAATCTATAACAGGGTTATGGTCTTCACTAAGACGAAATCAACTGCGGACAACATTTATAAGTACCTATCTCGCAAAGAGCAAGGTGAGATTAGAGTCATCCACTCTAACAAAGGACAAAACAGCAGAATAAATGCAGTTGATGAATTCAAAGAGGGTGATGTTCGCATATTAGTCTCTACGGATGTTGCATCTAGAGGGCTTGATGTGACCATGGTGAGTCACGTGATCAACTTCGATGTACCAACACATTATGAAGACTACGTTCATCGTATTGGAAGGACAGGGCGAGCTAATAATGAAGGGACTGCTTTGACATTCTGCAATGAAGCAGAAGTATATCACATACGTAAAATCGAAAAGCTCATTCGAACAGCGATACCTACTAAAAAATTTCCAACTGCCGTTAAAGTGGAGAAGGCTGATTTCGATGAAAAGCAAGATGTAGCTCGTGAAATAGATAGACAGAAACGCTTCGAAGATCCCGACTTTAAGGGAGCCTTTCATGAAAAGAAGAGAGACTTTTCTAAGTTGAAAAGTAGCGGTAAAAAGCCTATGAAAAAAAAATCGAAATATAAGAAAAGATAAATAAAATGGAGACCCTTATTTAGAGTCTCCATTTTCATTCAAATATTGAAGTTTATTAAACTTTCAAAACTCATTAAATTTTGAGTCAATCTAGTTCTTGTCCACTGTCGTGTCCTTAATTTTATCAGCAATAATCCTTTGGTCTCTATTGGCAATTACCCAAGCCGTATGAAATACCAATTGTGCTCTTTTTGTCATTAGTTCAAACTCAATTTTTTCAATGGTATCAGTTGGCTTGTGATAATCAGCATGCGTACCATTGAAGTAGAAGATGATTGGCACATTGTTTTTTGCAAAATTCCAGTGATCTGATCTATAATATATTCTATCAGGATGATTTTCATCATTATACGTGTAGTCAAGATCAAATTGTGTAAAAGTCTCATTGACTTTCTCACTGATATCATGAAGCTCAGTTGATAGTCTGTCAGACCCAACTAGGTATACATAATTAGGTTTGTCTTCATGTTCTGGATCAATTCTGCCTACCATGTCAATATTTAAATCTACAACGGTATTTTCTAGTGGGAATGTAGGATTGCTCGCATAATATTCAGATCCCAAAAGACCTTTTTCTTCACCAGTCACTGTCATGAACAAGATACTTCTTCGTGGTCCTTTACCATCCTTTTTTGCTTTCACAAAAGCTTCAGCAATCTCCAAAACAGAAGAAGTTCCTGAGCCATCATCGTCAGCGCCATTGTTAATTTCATCTCCGACTTTACCTATGTGATCATAGTGTGAAGTGATTACTACGATTTCATCCTTCTTATCAGTTCCTTCTAAGAAACCCAAGACATTCTCTGTTGAAATGATTTCTTTCTTACGTTCAGTTTTGTAAGTAAAATTCCCAGCCTTTATTTTCTTTAATGCTGAACTCTTTCCTGCCTTATAGTCAGTTACTGCTTTGCTCATTTTTGCTACTGATGAATTTAAAACTGAAGCAGCATTTTCCGGGGACATAAAAAATAATCCACCTGAAGTAATAGGCTCTTTAGATGCGAATCCCATTGAAGCTCCTAAGAAGAATCCTTTCCAATTCACTATTTGCTCATCAAAGTCTTTTTGACTATCCGTATTTACCAGGATCACAAGTGCTGCGCCTTGTTCATCTGCATAGTTGCGCTTTTGTCTGAATAGTTGAAAACCGCCTTTGACATTCATCACGACTGCTTTTCCTTTAACATCCATTGCTTTGAATGTTGCAGTATCACCTTCTCCAACGAATACAGTAGGTATTGTTTGCACACCTTCCGAGTTGAGTCCTCCCCAGTATAGTGTCTCAATACCATTGGAAAATTTTTGATCTCCAAGCATGAAGTAAGTGTCGCCAGGAGCATTATTTTCTAAGTCAAATGACTGAAAGTGACTTTTACCTCCTGGAGTTTCAACAGGGGCAGTTAGCCCTAATTCTTGGAAGTGAGCTCTGATGTAGGCAGCTGCCATTTTTTGACCTCTTTTACCAGTTTCACGGCCTTCAAGTGCATCAGAAGCTAAAATAGAGAGGTGACCGTAAAGATCATCTTTGTTGATGGTGCCAGCATATTTGATAGCATCCTCGTTTTGAGCATGACTACTGAAATAGGCGCCAGCAAGAAAAAGAGTAAGTAAAATTTTTTTCATCTTATTAGATATTTAGTTTAGGCTATGTGAAAATTATTTAATGGTTTTGTCAACGATAATTCTGTCCTTACGGTTGGCTATATCCCAGGCTGTGTAGAACACTAGTTGTGCAACTTTTTGGATTCTATCAAGTTGTAAATTCTCTATTGTATCTGTCGGTTTGTGATAGTCATGATGGTCACCACTCGTGTAGAATATTACGGGAATACCATGCTTCGCAAAATTGTATTGATCAGATCTGTAGAAGAATCGTTCTGGATGGTTGATAGAGTTAAATGTGTAATCTAGTTCAAGACCCACATAATCCTTGTTGGCCTGCTCATGGATCTGGTGTAGGTCAGAAGACTGCCAATCTGAACCTACTAAGGAAACAAAGTTCGGGTCTTCTGGATGCAATTTATCCAAATGGCCAATCATATCCATATTGAGATTAACCACCGTGTTTTTAAGAGTGAATATTGGATTTTCATCGGTGTAATACGCTGACCCGATCATTCCTTTTTCTTCTGCCCCGAGAGCAAGTAGCACTATGCTCCGTTTTGGTGAGCTGCCATCTTTAACAGCAATCGAAAATGCTTGTCCAATCTCTAATAGCGCAGAGACACCTGATGCATTATCATCTGCGCCACGATACATTTCACCTCGCTTTATACCTAAGTGATCATAGTGAGCGGTGATGATTATTGCCTCATCTGGATAGCTGCTGCCTTTGATGAAGCCCAGTACATTATAAGTATGTGATTTTCCACGGAGTGGCACCTTCTGAAAGTAGGATACTTCATTTTCTAATTTAGCAGCCTGTAATAGCCCGTATTTGTTAAAAAGAGAGGCAATATATGTACTGGCCTTTCGCCCTGCCTCGGTGCCTGCCTCACGGCCTTTTAAAGTGTCGGAGGTTAGTACTTTTACTATTGAGGAAATATCCTCTATGTTTATGCTTTCTGCATATTTTTTTTGCCCCCAAGTTATTGTTGACAAGAATAGAAAAGTAATGATTAGTGTTAGGCTATGAGTCATATTCGCGAATAATGAAGAGATAAAGATAATTATAAATAATATGAAGTCTAATCTCACTCATGTAATTGTTGTAAGCGGTAATATAGAAGTGATGAGCAGTCTTAAATAATTTTCTAAACAGGAGGTAGTAGATTCGAAATTTCCTAAAAAATATTAACTTTGCACTCTAAAAAGATGGATCATCGAAAGCACCTCATTTAGTACATAAATATTTAAGGATATGATTGATATCAATAACGTTGAAAAGTTCGAAAAAAGACACATTGGTCCTAATCATGACCAAGAGAAAACAATGTTGGCAGCAGTAGGTGTTGACTCATTGGATGATTTGATTAGTGAGACTGTTCCGGCTAATATTAGACTTGATAGAGAGCTCAATCTGCCTAAAGCTAAAACCGAGGTAGAATACCTCAAACATATCAAATCACTCGGTGATAAAAACAAAGTATTTAAGTCATACATAGGAACTGGGTATTATAATACTGTGGTGCCAGGAGTGATTCAAAGAAATATATTAGAGAATCCAGGTTGGTATACTGCTTACAGTCCTTATCAGGCAGAAATTGCACAGGGAAGATTGGAAGCACTGATCAACTTTCAAACAATGGTCAGTGAATTGACGGGCATGGATTTAGCTAATGCATCATTGCTAGATGAAGGAACGGCTGCTGCCGAAGCCATGCAGATGATCAGAGTCACAAGAAAGGGAGCTCGAAAAAAGGCGAGTAAGTTTTTTGTCGATAAAAATACATTCCCTCAAACAATAGATATATTGAAAACACGCTCATTACCAACGGGTATTGAGTTGGTCATTGGTGATTTAGCTTCATTCGATGTCAAAGATGAGTCATACTATGGAGTACTATTGCAGTACCCCAACAATGATGGAAACGTTGTTGATCGAACTGCGTTAATGACAAGTGCTAAGGAAAATGGTATTGGGATCGTAGTGGCTACAGACCTAATGAGCTTGACACTCTTGACTCCTCCAGGAGAAATGGGTGCTGATGTCGTAATTGGTACTACTCAGAGATTTGGGGTGCCAATGGGATATGGAGGACCACATGCTGCATTCTTTGCCACAAAAGATGTCTTTAAAAGACAAATACCGGGGAGGATTATCGGGGCATCGTTAGATGTGAAGGGAAACAATGCTTACCGTATGGCTCTGCAAACTCGTGAACAGCATATTAAGAGAGAGAAAGCCACTTCTAATATTTGTACTGCACAGGTACTACTTGGCGTTATGGCTGGAATGTATGCTGTATATCACGGCCCGAAAGGACTCAGAGATATTGCCGAGAGAATTCATGGGCTAACACAATTGTTGAATAAAGGGCTTTCACACTTAGGTCTTGAGCAACTAAACCATCACTATTTTGACACACTCAAAGTACAGGCAAACGATGTAGCAACTGTTAAGCAAATCTCAGAACGAAATGAGATGAACTTCCGGTACTTTGAAAGTAACCACATTGGAATTTCACTTGATGAAACCACTACTATGGAGGATGTTCAATCAATTTTGAATGTGCTTGCTGAAGTTGTTGGTAAAACAAATGACTTTGATATATCGGGTAATAGTAAAACATTAGAAATAGCCTACCCTGCTATTTTGCAACGTAGCTCGGAATACTTAACTCACCCAGTATTTAATCGACATCACTCCGAACATGAGATGTTGAGATATATAAAGAGTCTAGAAAATAAGGATTTATCATTGGTTCATTCCATGATCTCTTTGGGATCATGTACTATGAAGCTCAATGCTACTGCAGAAATGGCTCCAGTCACCTGGCCTGAATTTGCGAATATTCATCCATTTGCACCCATAGATCAGGCACAAGGATATCAAGAGCTTTGTACAGAACTGGAGGAGTGGTTGACAGAAATAACAGGCTTCGCAGCAACTTCATTACAGCCTAATAGTGGTGCACAAGGAGAGTTTGCGGGTCTTATGGTCATCAAAGCATATCATGAAAGTAGAGGTGATGCACATCGCAATATTACTATCATCCCTTCATCTGCACATGGGACTAATCCTGCAAGTGCGATCATGGCAGGACAGAAAGTTGTCATTACTCAATGTGACGATAAAGGAAATATTGATGTGGAAGACCTCAGGACCAAGGCAGAGGAACATCAAGATAATTTGGCGGCACTGATGGTGACTTATCCATCTACTCACGGGGTATTCGAGGAGAGTATTAGGGATATTTGTAATATCATTCATGAAAATGGAGGTCAAGTTTATATGGATGGGGCGAACATGAATGCACAAGTTGGGCTTACTAGCCCAGGGCATATTGGAGCAGATGTTTGCCATCTTAATTTACACAAAACATTTTGCATCCCTCATGGCGGTGGTGGACCAGGAGTTGGACCTATCGGTGTTGCGGAGCAATTGAAACCATTCTTGCCAGGGAATCCATTGATTAAAACAGGAGGCGATCAAGCAATCACTGCCATATCTTCGGCTCCTTGGGGTAGCGCAAGTATATTGCCAATATCTTATGGCTATGTAGCGATGATGGGAGGGGATGGTTTGAAGCAGGCTACCAAGTATGCGATCTTGAATGCTAACTATATCAAAGAAAGGTTGAGCCCGCATTTCCCAATATTATACACAGGAGTTAATGGTAGATGTGCACATGAGATGATTGTGGATTGTCGAGAATTCAAAAGTTTTGGAATAGAGGTGGAGGACATTTCTAAACGATTGATGGACTATGGATTTCATGCACCAACGGTTTCATTTCCAGTACCAGGTACTATGATGATTGAGCCTACTGAAAGTGAGTCACTACCGGAGCTTGATAGATTCTGTGATGCTTTAATCGAGATCAGGAAGGAAGTAGAAGCTGTTTCTAACGGAATGGTCGATCCTGTTGATAATGTTTTGAAAAACGCACCTCATACAGCTGCTGATTTAACAGCTGATGAATGGAGTCACAATTATACGAGACAGCAAGCTGCCTATCCACTACCTTTTGTAAAAGGAAGTAAATTTTGGCCTGCTGTTAATCGAATTGATAGTGCATATGGAGATAGAAATTTGATGTGTAGCTGTTTGCCAGTTGAGGCTTTCATGGAAGAAGTGTTAGCCTAAAATATTGAAACACTTTTTTACATATATAGTCATATTCTCGCTTCTGGCAGGCTGCGGAAATAACAATGAAGAAGTTCCATGGAATTCCTCTTCATTGTTTGAAAGAGCAGAAGGAATAGGAGAAGCTCCACACACTATCAACGAAGCGTCTGGTTTAGCTGGCAGTATAGCTAACCCTGAACAGCTATGGACACATAATGATAGTGGTGGAGAGCCTAGAGTTTTTCTCATAAACAAGAAGGCTGAGATAGTCGCTATTGTTACCTTAGAAGGTGTAGAAAATAGAGATTGGGAAGATATCACTGTAGGGAAAGGACCTCAGTCAGACACCAGTTATCTTTATATAGCGGAGATTGGAGACAATCGCAGTATACATGCTACTAAGTATGTTTATAGATTCCCTGAGCCAAAAATTGATTCGATCACAAGTACACCGGTTTTATTGACAATTTCTGATTTTGATCGAATACCTATTAAGTATTCAGACGGAAAGCGTGATGCGGAAACTTTGTTCATCGATGATGCACGTGATCTTTACATTGTTTCCAAAAGAGAGGCTAATGTAAATGTGTATGTGGTTAAATATCCTCAGCGCACGGACACCGTCAATGTATTAACAAGATTGGGAAGTTTGCCTATCCATAATGTAGTCTCAGGTGATATCTCCAACAACAATGAGATTCTTCTTAAGACCTATGACAATGTCTATTATTGGAAGATCGTGGATGGACAGAGCGTGCATACTACTCTAAGTCATACACCGACTTTATTGTCATACAAGCCCGAACCTCAAGGCGAAGCCATATGCTGGGCGCCTAACGGGAATGGGTATTTCACTTTAGGCGAAAAGAATGGGACTATCATTCCAAAATTGCTTTATTACAAGAGAAGATAATCTCGCTTAGTTCGCCAAGTCATCATAATTTTGTGAGATAGTTGGCGAGTTTGTACAAGGAGGTTACATTTGCGATCATCATTTAATAACTAATATAAAAATGGATATCAAAACCTACATAGAAGAGAATAAGCAAAGATTTTTAGATGAGCTACTCGATTTACTTCGAATGCCATCTGTGAGTGCGGATAGTAAGTTTGCTGGAGATGTGCGCAAGACTGCCGAGTTTGTGAAAGCAAGTTTGGAGACTGCCGGTGTTGATATGGCGGAGATTTGTGAGACTGCTGGACACCCAATTGTATATGCAGAGAAAATCATAGATCCAAGCCTACCTACGGTTTTGATATATGGACATTATGACGTTCAGCCTGCTGATCCGTATGAGCTATGGGATTCACCTCCGTTTGAACCAGTGATTAAAGATGATAAAATCTATGCTCGTGGAGCATGTGATGACAAAGGACAGATGTACATGCACGTGAAGTCATTTGAGACAATGATGAAGACGGATACACTAGCGTGTAACGTTAAGTTCATGATCGAAGGAGAAGAGGAAGTTGGTTCTGACAATCTCGGGATATTCGTAGCTGCTAATAAGGAGAAGTTGGCAGCTGATGTGATATTGATATCAGACACAAGTATGATCGCTAACGATGTACCCTCTATTACAGTAGGACTTCGTGGATTGAGCTATGTAGAGGTGGAGGTTGTTGGACCAAATAGAGACTTGCATTCTGGGGTGTATGGAGGAGCAATAGACAATCCAATAAATACGATGTGTGAAATGATCGCTTCATTGAAAGATGAAAATAATCGCATTACCATTCCTGGTTTTTATGACAAAGTTGAAGTGCTCTCTGTTGCGGATAGAGCGGCAATCAACGAAGCGCCATTTGATTTGTCAGATTATAAGAAAGACTTAGATGTTGATGGTGTAAGAGGAGAAGAAGGATATACAACTTTAGAGAGAACCGGAATAAGACCAACGATAGATGTCAATGGTATCTGGGGAGGATATACAGGAGAGGGGGCTAAAACAGTTTTACCTTCTAAGGCATACGCTAAAATCTCAATGAGATTGGTGCCTCACCAAGATTCTGATGAGATCACAGAGATGTTCACCAAGCATTTTCAAAGTATTGCTCCTGTATCAGTGAAAGTTAAAGTGACTCCACATCATGGCGGACAACCTGCAGTAACACCCACTGATTCATTGGCCTATAGTGCGGCAAGTGCAGCATTTGTCGAAGCTTGGGGTAAGTCTCCAATTCCAACTAGAGATGGAGGTAGTATTCCTATCGTTTCTCTTTTCAAGGACGAACTAGGCTTAGATACTGTGTTATTAGGATTTGGATTGGACTCTGACGCGATACATTCACCTAATGAGCATTATGGAATATTCAATTATATGAAGGGAATTGAGACAATCACTTTATTCCATAAGCACTTTGCGGAGTTGAGCAAATAGTGCTTTACGATATTTTGGATAGATTTAGTCCTTACAAAATCGGATGAATCTATCCAGGGTATCACATTGTATTCAACTTAGAATGACGAATACTCAAAAGAACACTTGTGCCATCAATGCAGTAAACCTATCTTTTCCAGATTAATTCAGGGATAGGCTGGTCTTCAGGAATAATATTGGCTGCTCTCAAGTGAAAGATCACACTAGTCATCATTTTGTCACTAACCCAGCTATCGGCTGCCCATTCTGTACTGTGGTACCATCTTTCTATATCTTCTAATTTTTGTTCATATCGTTTGCTGGTAACAGGTATTACAGTCTCATCTTCCATGAATCTCTGACAATTTTCCTGTATGATGTCAAGCATTTTATCTACGACCTCAGGGTGTTGATCAAGAATTTTGTCTGTGGCCGCTATGACGAAGCATGGCCAAGGAGTTATGTATTCTCCAATTCTTCTAATTTGACCTGCATCTACATATGGTTTGGTAGTATATTTTTCCCAATAGAACACATCTGTTTCCAGATTATTAAGAGACACAAGAGCTCCATCAAGATTGTTGATGACCGTGAATTGCTCAGGGGTCATTGTTTGATTTTTGCTATTGGCATTGACTATAGACATCAAGTGAGAGCCCGATCCGAATCTACTGATTGCATGTCTTTTGTCAAATATGACATCACCGCGTCTTAGCGTGTTTTCTAACCCTGTATGTATCCCCCACGTCAAAGGAGTAATAACATAGTCGCTAATAATTTTACTTGGATTGCCTTTGATTATATCAGCGATGGTACCTTCAGTCAGTAGGATACAGATATCTATTTCATCTTCTCTAAGTGCCTTGGTCATCTGACCTGTGCCTCCATAGAAGTCAGTCCAATCAATAGAAATGCCATTCTTGTTAAAATCACCTCTTTCATTTGCGAGATGAATAGGCAAGTTGAAATGTTCTGGGACTCCTCCGATCCGGATCTTGACGTTACTCATAGGTTATTTTTTGGCTTACTAATTTAGTTTACAAACTTAGATGAAGGTGTTTGTTTTTTTGATAAAAATCAAGGATTGTGATCATTAGGTCAGATAAGTCCATAAAAAAAAGCCCTGATAATTTCATCAGGGCTTTTTTGCAGAGGAGGAGGGATTCGAACCCCCGGTACCTCGCGGTACAACAGTTTTCAAGACTGCCGCATTCGACCACTCTGCCACTCCTCTGTAAGATTTATTGTGACTATTTGTCGATTCGGAATGCAAATGTAGGGGATATTATTTCCACAACAATAGCTAACCAATATTTTTTTAAAATAAATTAATCAAGTCCATCTCCGACAGTACGATGAGCTTGGTGAATACTGGCATTGATTTCATATCCAACGAGTAGAATATTCGAGATCAGGTAGATCCAAACCATCAAAGCGATCAGCGCACCAATGGATCCATAGAGCTTGTTGTAAGTCCCAAAGTTGGTGATGTAATATGAAAAACCATATGAAGTCATTAATACGAAAAATGTAGCCACTAGTGAGCCAATAGAGAAAAAGCGCCAATTGTAATGAACAGCTGGTGCGAAGTAATAAATAAATGAGATGGCAATAAAAAAGACCAAAAACATAACTACAAACCGAAGAGTTACAATTAAGAAGACTTCAGACCCTTGAAGATTAACTAATTGAAATTCCATAATAAAGTCAAGTGCAAATTGACCAATAATCAATAGAATAATTGCCAAGAATAATACGAAGGCCAGCATGACAGTGAGCGCTGTAGCTGTAAGACGTGCCTTAAGATAACTTCTTTTTTCCAAAGTGGAATAACAGCTGTTGAATGCTTTAATCAGTGTCATCATCCCATTAGTAGCTAAGAGTAACGAGAACAGTGCACCGAAAGTCAATAGGCCGCCTCTAGTATTACTGACGATGTCTTGTATCGTGAACTCTATGGTCGTGAACATGCTCTGAGGCATGAGTTGTGAGAAGAAATCCATAATTCCTTCTTGCGTCACCACTGGCACAAAGTTGTGTATATAGGCGGTTAAAGAGAATAGGAAAATGATGGCAGGAAAAATAGCCATAGTAAAGCTAAATGCTACACCATTTGCTCTTTCGAGGATCTCATCATTGGTGATTTTCTCGATAAATATTTTTAGAATTCTAAAAAGAGATACTTCTCCTTTATAAAACTTCACCTTTTTAAGGAGTGCGATCAACTCTTGATACAGCACCAGTTTTTGAATATAGATTATCAATTCACTACTCATTCGAAATGATCATTGAGAAGTTCAATAAATTGAGAAGGTATAGGGCATGGTTTACGCGTAGTGAAGTCCACAAACACCAATTTTGTTTCTCCAATATGGATGAGTTTATTCTCAGAGTTTAATATTTCGTAGTTGAAATTGATGCGAATTTTTGGCCGTTCTTTGATTTGTACTTTGATAGTTAGTACTTCATCATACTTAGCGGGACTGATGTATTTTGACCAATTCTCTAAGACTGGCATCATGACTCCTTGATCTTCTAACTCTTTATAACTAATCCCCATTTGTCGTAATGTCTCAACTCTGGCTACTTCGAAGTAGGTCGCGTAGTTCCCATAGTAAACATATCCCATTTGATCAGTCTCGGCATATCGAACCCTGATTTGAGTACTGGCTTCAAACATGTTTATTGGTTTCTAGCTTTTCTCATTTCTATCGTCAATGCTCGTTGGTACTTCTTCGCATTGATATTGTGCTGTTGGAGGTTCTTGGCAAAATTGTGATGCCCAGAAAAATCCTCTTTTGCACACATATAAATATAGTTATGATCTTCGTATTTTAAAACAGCATCGATTGACGAAATAGTAGGCATATTGATAGGTCCTGGTGGCAGTCCGCGATATTTGTAGGTGTTGTATGGAGAGTCTACCTCTTTGTGCACATTGAGAACTCGCTTGAGACTAAAGTCACCAGAAGCAAAGACCAATGTTGGGTCAGCTTGAAGTGGGATGCCGCGCTTTATACGATTGAGATATAGTCCGGCTATTCGTTGCTTTTCATCTACAGCGATACTTTCTGCCTGTACGATTGAGGCCAAAGTAGTCACTTCTTTTTGAGACATATTCAAAGATTTTGCCTGAGCTTTACGTTGATCGTTCCAGAATTTGCTGTACTCCAAGTACATTCGTTCGATCAGTTGATCAGCGGTAGTAGAGTAATACACTTGATAAGTATTTGGGATGAATAGACCAATAACATTATCAACATTGAAGTCATCTTGATTTTGTTGTGTGAATTTGACGAGTGCGACATTAAATTCAGCCTGTGTCACCCCGGTATTCTTGGTGATTTTCTCCGCGATGTCACTGGTTAATCTGATATTATTAAAAGTAATATTGACGGGTGTTTGAGCTCCTTTCCTAAGCATGCTAATCGCATCATAGTTGGTCATATCCGTTTCCAACAAATACTTACCGGGCTTGACCAGCTTATCATAATCCATCAGCTTTGCTAGAAAGCTAAATGCCACCAAATTAACGGTGATGTCTTGTACTTTGAAAAGCGACTGTACATCACTAAATGTGGCACCCTCTGGGATAATGATGTATCTATCTTCCTGCTGCACTAGTACATTTGGTGACTTCAATACTTGATATCCATAAAATGTAAATGAACAAATGAGAACACCGAAAACAAGAATGAAAATAGTACTGAAATATTTCTTAAACATGTTGAATATTTGGATTCAAATTAACTAAGCAGGCACAAAATTAGCAATTAGTTTGAATTTTGAGTTAATTTCAAACTATGTCTGCTGAACTCATAAAACTATTTCCAGAAAATCCAGATCCACGCAAAGTTAATCGTATCGTAGAAGTTTTGAAAAAAGGAGGCGTCATTATCTACCCAACAGATACTATTTATGGGATTGGGTGCGATTTATTCAACAGGCAGGCAATAGACCGACTTTGTCGTATCAAGCAGATTAAACCCAAGAGTCTGAACCTATCATTTATTTGTGATGACATGAGCCAAATTTCAGAGTATGTCAAAGGAATGGATACGCCTACTTTTAAAATTCTTAAAAGAGCTCTTCCTGGTCCTTATACATTTATCATGGAGTCTAGTAGTAAAGTGCCAAAAATTCTTAATGTCAATAAAAAGACTGTCGGGATCAGGATTCCAGATCATAATATTCCACGTCAAATAGTGCAAACATTGGGTCACCCAATTATTACCTCGTCCATTAAAGACGATGATGAAATAATAGAATATACTACTGACCCTGAGCAAATTTTTGAAGAATTTGAGAAGTTAGTTGATATAGTGATTGACGGAGGGTATGGTGGTAATATCCCTTCAACAGTGATTAATTGTAGTTCAGGCTATGCTGAAGTTGTTAGAGAGGGATTGGGTAACGCAGAGGAAATTCTATAGCATATGATTCAGAAGGTGCTCATTGAATTGCAATACATGCCAAGTATAGAATATTTCACTGTATTGCATCTGCATAAAAACATAGAAATTGAGGTTTGCGAAAATTTCATTAAACAATCTTATCGCAACCGTGCCCATATATTATCTTCTAATAAGATCAATCAGCTTTCAATACCGGTAATAGGTGGTAATAGCAAACAAAATATCAAGGAAATAAAGATGGACAACGATCAAAGATGGATGGACGTACATTGGAGAGGAATTGTTTCTGCTTATGGGAAAGCACCATACTTTGAATTCTATGCTGATTATTTTAATCAGATATTTTTGAAAAAACACACCTCTCTATTTGACTTTAATTTTGAAATTCTGACATTGTGTCTCAAACTTCTCAATTATGACAATGTGATTACTTTTTCAGAAAAGCACGAATTAACAACTAGGGAAGGGACTTTGGATTTGAGATCATCCATTCATCCCAAAAAAGATTTTAGTACGAATACTTATTATCAGCCTTATTCGTATATTCAGTTGTTTGGCAAAGAGTTTGTACCAAACTTGAGCATCATTGATGTTATATTTTGTGAGGGGCCAAACGCCAGTAACATCATACATCAATCTACAGTCATTCAGTAAACTTATCACTGGATGTCTGCGTTAACTTAAAAAGCCTGTGATATCACAGACGTAATCGTAAAACAGACAAATTTGCTAATATATTATGGAAGCAAAATTTTCAAATAGAGTAAAAGAAGTCATATCATTAAGTAGAGAGGAAGCTCTCAGACTAGGACATGATTATATTGGTACGGAACATTTGCTACTAGGCATCATCAGAGAAGGTGAAGGAGTGGCTATTGGTCTTTTGAAGAAGCTTGGTTTATCGCTAGACGAACTGCGTGACACCATAGAGAATGCTTCTAAAAGTACTAGTACGCACAATGTGAAAAACATGGCGAACATTCCTTTGACTAGGCAATCAGAGAAAGTGCTTAAAATCACTTATCTCGAGGCCAAAATTTTCAAAAGTCAATTGATCGGAACAGAACATTTATTGCTTTCCATATTGAGAGATGCTGATAACATTGCTACTCAGATTTTAGATAAGTTCGATGTCAACTATGATGTTGTTAAAGAACTACTAGAGTATCAAACTGAAAACCCAATGGCTTCATCTGATACCGATGATGGAGATGATGAAGAATCCAGAATGTTTGGAGGGGGGACAGGTAGCGGTACGCCTGGTGCTGGAAAGGATAAGCCGAGTAAGGGAGGAGAAAAATCAAGGACGCCTGTTTTAGATAATTTTGGTAGAGATCTTACCAAAATGGCTGAAGAGGATAAAATGGATCCTATAGTTGGTAGAGATAAGGAGATAGAACGTGTCGCACAAATACTTTCTAGAAGAAAGAAAAACAACCCAATACTTATTGGAGAACCCGGAGTTGGTAAGACTGCAATAGCAGAAGGTCTAGCTTTGAGAATAGTTCAGAAGAAAGTATCAAGAATACTTTTTGGTAAACGAGTAGTGACTTTGGATTTAGCCTCTCTAGTAGCAGGAACTAAGTACCGAGGACAGTTCGAAGAACGAATGAAAGCAGTTATGAATGAATTGGAAAAGTCACCTGAGGTGATTTTATTCATTGATGAGCTACATACGATTGTTGGGGCTGGAGGAGCATCAGGCTCATTGGATGCTTCCAATATGTTCAAACCGGCTTTGGCCAGAGGCGAGATACAATGTATCGGAGCTACTACGCTTGATGAATATCGTCAATATATAGAGAAAGATGGCGCGTTGGCAAGGCGATTCCAAATGGTAATGGTCGAAGCGACTTCAGTAGACGAGACTATACAGATATTGGACAACATCAAATCTAAATATGAAGAGCATCATCATGTCAACTATTCTCCAGAGGCTATTGATGCTTGTGTGAAATTATCAGATAGATACATTAGTGATAGATATTTGCCAGATAAGGCTATAGATATCATGGATGAAGCTGGGGCAAGAGTTCATATTAATAATATTCATGTGCCTGATGGTATCTTGAAGTTGGAAACAGCTATTGAAGATATAAAGAAGGAAAAAAATAGCGTAGTAAAATCTCAGAAATATGAGGAAGCTGCGCAGTTAAGAGATAAGGAGAAGAAGCTGATTGAGGAGCTCGATCTAGCGAAAGATAGGTGGGAACAAGAAACGAGCACTAAGAGATATACAGTTACTGAAGATCACATTTCTGAAGTGGTCGCTTCTATTACTGGTATTCCAACCAAGCGGATAGCACAAAAAGAGAGCTTTAAGCTTCTTGGAATGGGTGAAGAACTTAAGGGGAAAGTCATTGGTCAAGATGAGGCCATTGGTAAATTGACTAAGGCAATTCAAAGAACACGTGTTGGGCTGAAAGATCCAAATAAACCAATAGGGTCATTTATTTTTCTAGGACCAACTGGCGTAGGGAAAACAGAATTAGCAAAAGTGGTTTCTTCTTATCTGTTTGATAAAGAAGACAGCTTGGTGCGTATCGACATGAGTGAGTATATGGTGAAATTCTCTGTGTCTAGGCTTGTGGGAGCACCTCCAGGGTATGGCGGCTACGAAGAAGGTGGTCAGCTGACTGAGAAGGTAAGAAGAAAGCCGTATAGCGTTATTCTCCTTGATGAAGTTGAAAAAGCACATCCAGATGTGTTTAATATACTATTACAAGTATTAGATGATGGAATATTGACTGATGGACTAGGTCGTAAAGTAGATTTTAGAAATACCATCATCATTATGACTTCAAATATTGGGGTGCGCGATCTGAAGGATTTTGGTGCTGGGATTGGTTTTTCTACACAATCTAAGAAGGAGAATGCTTCTGAGATTATGAAATCCACAATTCAAAGTGCTTTGAAAAAAGCATTCAATCCTGAGTTTTTAAATAGATTGGATGATGTGATTGTATTCAATTCTCTTGAAAGAGAAGATATTCACAAAATCATTGATATCGCCTTAAACAAATTGTTTGTAAGAATTAAAGACCTAGGGTATACTGTAGAGCTTACCGAGAAAGCCAAAGACTTTCTGGCTGACAAAGGTTATGACCCTCAATATGGGGCAAGACCACTAAATCGAGCTATTCAGAAATATCTTGAAGACTCTGTTGCCGAAGAAATTCTTAAAGGTGACTTAAAAGAAGGGGATGTAATTTTAGCTGACTATGATGGAAAAGGTGAAGAACTAACTTTATCTAAAAAGAAAGCAAAAAAGAAAAAGGAAGAAGAAAGCGAGAAATAAAAAAAATAATTTCATATTGAAAAGCCCCATCTTATTATTAGTTGGGGCTTTTTATTTGTTTAAAATGAAGTGATGGGATGTCATGATTTAGTCAGAACCTATTACCACTTATATATTATTTTTTTATGAACCACTTATTATATATAGTTTGCAAAAAAAACAACCAAAGCATGTTCTCTAAAATTCTCAGATTGACGATAATTCTTATTCTATTGCCGATGACTATGCAGTCATTACTTGCGCAAAAGAAAAAGGGTGGCAAGAGCAAAGATAACCAAGCTCAAGAGCAGAAGAAGGAAGAAAAGAAATCAAAATTCAAAGAGTATAACGAGCTTATTTCAAAAGAAGCAATTACTGATGATGGACTTTTTAAGGTACATAAAGTTGATGATAAATATTATTACGAAATTCCATTTGATTTATTTACAAAAGACATGTTACTCGTTAGTCGCATTTCTAAAATAGCAGCAGGATTCGGTGGAGGATATATCAATGCTGGTTCGAAAACTAATGAACAACTGATACGCTGGGAACGAATTGATAATAGTATCCATTTAAAATCAGTTTCATATAATAGCGTTGCCAATGATAGCTTACCTATCAATATCTCAGTCAAAGACAATAACTATGAGCCGATAATTGCTGTCTTCAAAATTGAGTCTTTCAGTGTCGATTCTACTTCAGCAGTGATCGAAGTTAATAACTTTTTCTTAAGCGATATACGAGCAATTAGCGGAGTGTCAGAACGAATGCGTAAAGAATATAAAGTGAAAAGTCTTGATACTAAACGAAGTTTTATCAGCAGAATGGCTAGCTACCCAGAGAATGTTGAAGTTCGCCATGACATGACTTATACAGCTACAGCGCCCCCTTCCAATTCAAGAACAGCCACTATTTCTATGCAGATGAGTCAATCTATGTATCTGTTGCCTGAACAGTCTATGCAGCCAAGAATATATGATAAGCGCGTAGGGTGGTTTACATTGAGCCAAGTAGATTACGGATCAGAAGCTCTTAAGGCGGATAAAAAAACTTTTATTAGAAGGTGGAAACTAGTCCCGAAAGATCTAGAAGCGTACAATCGTGGAGAATTGGTAGAGCCTGTAAAACAAATTATTTATTACTTAGATCCTGCTACTCCCGAAAAATGGAGACCTTACTTTAGGAAAGGGATTGAAGATTGGCAGGTAGCGTTCGAGGCTGCTGGCTTCAAGAATGCAATAATCGCGAAAGACGCACCAACTGCTGAAGAAGACCCAGATTGGAGTGCTGAAGATGCGCGATACTCTACGGTACGATATGTAGCTACTACCACAAGGAATGCGATGGGTCCTAGTGTGTCAGATCCAAGATCTGGGGAAATTATTGAAAGTGATATCGTATGGTATCATAATCATTTAAGATCATATAGGAATAGATACCTACTAGAGACTGGCGCTGCCAATCCCAAAGCACGAACTTTGAATACACCAGATGCTGAAATTGGTGAGATGATGCGAATGGTAATATCTCATGAAATTGGTCATGCACTGGGGCTTCCACATAATATGAAGGCCAGCTATGCGTATCCGACAGATTCTCTAAGATCTCCTAGTTTTACACAGAAATGGGGATTGGCATCTACTCTTATGGACTATACGCGTTACAATTATGTCGCACAACCAGGGGATGGAAACGTGCGATGGATTCGAATGTTAGGGCCCTATGATAGCTATGCTATCAATTGGGGATACAGATATATTCCTGATGCTAATTCTTCACAAGCAGAAAAGGCAACGCTAAATGCTTGGATTACTGAAAAGGAGGGAGATCCAGTATATCTGTTCGGAGGAAGGAATTCTTTTGATCCGAGTTCACAAACCGAATGTGTAGGTGATGATCCTATAAAGGCGAGTACTTATGGATTGGCGAATCTTAAAATTGTGGCTCCAAACCTTGCTCAATGGACGGCTACTTCTGGAGAAGGGTATGAAGATCTTGCAGAATTATATCGTGAGTTACTAGGTGTGTGGTCCAGATATTCAGGGCATGTGATTACGAATGTTGGCGGTGTGTATGAGTATTTAAAAACGACTGATCAAGCGGGCGTTACTTATAAGCATACTCCAAAAGTAGATCAACAAAACGCTATGAAATATTTGAACGATCATGTTTTCACGACACCAAATTGGTTATTACAGAAAGAAATAATAAATAATATTGGACCTAGTGGGGCAGTAGCAAAGATAAGAGACCTGCAATCAAGACAATTGAGTCGACTGTTAGACAAGGATCGCTTAGAACGAATGATAGATAATGAAGCATTGAATGGTTCAAGTGCCTACACGTTGACGACAATGTTAGGCCAGCTTCGATTGGGGCTGTGGTCAGAATTACCTGGAGCTAGAAACATAGATGCATTTAGAAGAAATCTACAACGGGCACACGTTAAAAAACTGGAACAATTACTAGATCAAGATATTGAAAAACGTTCAGACATTAGTGCTGCAACGAGAGCGGAGCTTAAAGTAATTCAGTCTCGTGCGAGGGTTGCTGCTCCTAAATATCGAACAGGAATTGTTAGATATCATCTCCAGGATATTGATGCTTTAGTTGATCAAATATTGAAAAAAGACTGATTGGATATGTTACAAACAATACTTCACTAGTATAGCTTCGTAAGCATCATCTATACTAGTGGCTTTTTTGAAGTCTTTGCAGGCGCTAAACTCATTTCCAATTTGGATTTTGCAAACTCCTCTGCGCAGATAAACGTCTGCTGTATTGACATCGTTATTGAGTGCTAGGGTGAAATCGTTTATTGCTTGCTCAAACCTTTCGAGTCGCTGTTTGATAATACCCCTATTATAATATGCTTGCCCAAAGTTATTATCAGCTCTCAATACTTTGTTGAAAGAGTTGAGAGCACCTTGAAGAACGCCCATCTGTCCTTTGACAATTCCTAAGTGGTATTGAGCTTTTAGATTTTTTGGTTGAATGCTCAACGCGTCTTTTAGATCGAAATAGGCATCGGTGTATTGGAATACTTTGATGTATGCTTTACTTCTAAGGTAGAGTGCCTCGAAGCTGCTAGGATTCGTAGAGATGGCCGAGGATAAATCTAAAATGGCACTTTCATAGTCTTCTTCACCCCAGTAGCAGTTAGCACGCCCAATAAATGCTTGTTCGGGTTTACTATCAATCCTGATAGCCTTGGTGTACCATTTTCTCCCATTGATAAAGTCCTCAGTTTCTTCATAACAACGAGCCATGTTGTAATGCACAATCCATTCTTTTTTGTGATAAGGATAGGCTTCTGCATAAAATTCTAATGCGCGGAGATAATTTTCATCCGCAAAGTATTTATCCGCTGTCTCACGGTCATTGACCCATCCGGAAAGGATTAGAAAAGATAACAGAATGAGTAAGCGCTTCATTAACTATGAAGTTAGTTTAAATTTGTTATACAATAAATAGTATATGAAATACACTTCAATAGGCACCGTTGTATTTTCTAACAAACCACTCAGTACTCAGTAAAATGATTAAGAAAACGAACAGCCATTCAAAGTTGATCAATGAAGTAAAGGAGGTAGAACTATGAATAATTCCTTTGGCCGGCTTATCAGCAATTTGAATTGCTGAAGGGAAATTAGAGACGTCATAAAAAGCCCCATTGTTTTTTTGAGCGAGCTGCTCAAGTAAGAAATGATCCGCAGTTGTATTAAGACTTTCGATTTGTTGATCCTTGACAATAAACTCTCCTCGAACGATTTGTGATATATTATTTATGCTTGTGGATGCAGAGTATTGATATATCCCGTTGTTCAGACCATTTATTTTGTAGCGTTTATTCGCTTGACTATTGATGAAATTGTACACACTTTTCTCGCCAGATTCATTAATAATCTCAAGATCTACTGTCTGTCCATATACTAATTCATAAAGTTCATTATACACTTCAGTTTCAAATACGAGCGCTTGATTTGTGGAGATCTCATTATTAACGGGGACACATTTAAACTTTCTTTTGTCTGCCTTGGTAGATAAGTATTGAACCAACTTTAGAATCAGTTCATCGAAGGCCGAAGAATGACCATATTGATTAAATTCGAAAAGCCTCCATCTCCACAAACCTTCTCCAATGACTACTGCACTTCTGATATCAGAAGCCCCATTAACCAATAGCAGTGGGTTTTCTGTCACTACATTTCCCAGACGTTGATAAAGCAATGGAATGCTAACATCACTCATCGTTATTTCACTAAATGGGACCTCTAGAGGAGGTAGTTGGTTGAGTGTGTTTTTTAGCTCATCGGATAGATTGAAATATGAAAAACCTGAATTGACTGAGGCCATTACTTGATCATTGTCATTACTTCTCTTTTGAATATTAAGATACCCTAATTTTTCACTCACTTGATTGAGATCACTTCCAAGTCCCACGATCATTAGAAAAGGTAGGGCGTCTGTTGGGTATTCTTTCATGAGTAGTTTAGAAGTTGGACTCTTATTGGGGATTCCATGATAAATAATCAAATCAAATTTACCTTCAGGTTTTACTTTATGGATACCAGGGATATATGTGATCAATTCATAGTTTTTCTGTGTGGATAAGCTGGACGATATGGCTTTTATGTCAGGATTGGGAGCTGATGCTATCAGTAAAATCCTTTCTTTACCATCTACTATATCAATATAAGCGTTCTTAGTATTGTTGATGATGTTATTTTCATCACTCATTTTTTCAATTCGAATTTGATATTTTTGTAGACCACTTTCTGACGCTTCTATTTCAAATATGATTTGACTAATAGGCTGTGTTTTTGATAGTACGAGATTCTTGGATTCGAGGACCTTACCTCTATGCGAAAGTGTCAACTTGGCATTTCCAGTGTATCCCTTGTTCCCAATGACAGCTACTAATGGAAAATCATTTCCTTGATAAGCTATTTTGTTATAATTCACCTCTTGGATATACAAATCATTTCTTTCTAGTGTATCACCTAAACCAATAGTGTGTATAGGGAAAGTATATTTTACATGAGTAGGTGATAGTCCCTGATTATAAATACCATCAGATAGTAAAACCACACCAGCTAAATTCCTTCCTTCAAATTCACCTTGTTGATTTTTTAAAAACGCATTGATATTGGTCGTTTTTTCATTAAATAGAATTTCTGATGGACTAATTATGGATGCATTGGTAATGGTGCGAAAGTCAACAAGGTATTTTTGATCTTCCAAACCTTCTTTTAGAAGACTTACTTGCTGGAGTAAACTTGCGGTTTCAGCACTGTCAATAACTTCTTTGATCGAGCTTGAATTATCAAGCCCAATTACCCAAGTTGGCTTTTCTATGGAATTAGTGATTTGATTGAGAATAGGGCCCAGAAGTAAAAGACTCAATACAAATAGGCAAACAAATCGAAATGATGTCAAAAACAATTTAACAGACCTTCCCCAATTTGAATTTTTAGGATATAATAAAATTGCCCCAAGGGCTGCGGTAATTATGCAAATGACGATAAGCCAAGCAGAATATTCGAATTGTATTTGACTGAATTGCATTTTGTCTGAGTTGATCTAACTATGGTAATACGATTTTTTCAACCTTTTGTCTATCGGTTGATGCATCTATCATTTTCACCCAACTGACTTGCTCTCCATTTTTTTCAGATTGATACACATATTTACCTTCAAGTATCAACAACCTACAGACACCCAGGTCATATCGCAAGGCAGTGACAGTATCACCATCTAGAATGATGTTATTATTGAGATCTACCAATTGAGGCATTTTGACCTTTTTGCTCTTATTTTTTTTGAATAATCCGAACATGTGTTGCTTTTATACCACCAAAGATAACACTATCTCTAAAATAGAAAAAATTCAGTTTTGAAGATTTGTGAAATTATATTTCACCCATTTAGGGGGAGGGAGGTTATCTCTAATTGTTGTTAATTTGTTGATTAATCTATTTATTTAATTTTTAGCAAAACAATATGAAGAAAGTTTTACGATTAAGTTTGTTGTTTGTGTTTGCAGCTATCTCGGGTAGCTCGTGGGCACAGGAACGTTCTGTGTCGGGTAAAGTGACCTCTATCGATGATGGATCAACACTGCCTGGTGTGAACGTTGTAATCAAGGGTACCACTACAGGTACTATTACAGATTTTGATGGAAATTACACTGTCAACGTAGGGGATGACGCTACTCTGATATTCTCATTTATTGGATATGCCAATGAAGAGGTTTTGGTAGGGGCAAGATCAGTGATTGATGTACAGTTATCTGCAGATGTCCAGCAGTTAAGTGAGGTCATTGTCACTGCTTATGGTGAAACTACCAAGAAGGCAATTACTGGCTCCGTAGGAGTGGTTGATGCTGCTATGATCGAGAATCAACAAGTGGTAAGTATTGGCCGTGCCCTTCAAGGAACTACTCCTGGAGTGAATATTATTACTGGAAGTGGTCAGCCAGGTGCTAACCCAACTATTCGTATTCGTGGTGTTAATTCCATTTCTAGTAGCGCTGCGCCACTGATAGTGCTAGATGGAGCGATTTATGAAGGAAACTTGAATAGTATCAATCCTGATGATGTAGAGTCTATGAGTGTGTTGAAAGATGCTGGATCTGCGGCATTGTATGGGTCAAGAGCAAGTAACGGTGTGATCATGATCACTACAAAAAGTGGTACACCAGGCGAAGCTCAGATTAACTTGAGTATGTCAACTGGCTTTTCAAGTAGAGCTGTTGATCGTTACGAGCAGCTAGGCACTGAAGATATGATGAAGCTAACATGGGAATCTATGGTACATGATGCGCAAGCTGCAGGGGTTTCAAATCCACAGCAACAAGCCTCTGATAATTTGGTAGGGACTCAAGGTTTGGGTTATAATCCTTATGGCCCATCCTTTCCAAATCCAATTAACGTAAATGGCGAGTTAGAACCTGGGGCTTCTCTTCTATGGGAAACCGATTGGTTTGATAAGATGACAAGAGATCAGGCGATGAGAAAGGATGTTGCCTTATCTATTTCTGGAGGTTCTGAAAATATGCGTTATAGATTTTCAACGAATTACCTTGAGCAAGAAGGTGAGTTTAATACTTCTAAATTCGAAAGAATTACGACTAGAATGAATGTTGATGCGCAGGCCAACGATTGGCTTTCTATGGGGATGAAAGCTGGTTTTACTTATTCGAATCAAAACTTTCCTCCACAATCTGGAAGCTCCATTAAGTACCCTATTTTGTTTGCAACAACGGTGTCGAGCATATACCCTTTTTATCAGAGAGATGAAAACGGACAATTGATTGCTGATGTTAATGGAGATAATATTTTTGACTACGGTATACGTCCTGAAGGAGATGCGTCATTACCTAATGTTTCGCGTCCGATTCATGCAAACTATAACCCAGCAGGGACATTGACAGAGGATGAGTATAATAGAAACAGGTATCACACGAATCTTAATGGACACTTGAGAGCTGATTTTCTTGAAAACTTCTATTTCAAGACCAATTTTGCTTTGGATCTATATCTGTATGATCAAGCTGATTATTCTAATTTCTTATATGGTGATGAAAGAGGGCAAGGAGCGATCAGTCGAGATAGAGATATTTCGATTAACACCGTTTTTTGGAATCAATTAGGGTATTCCAAAACGTTTAATGACCATACGGTTGATGCTCAAATCATTTCGGAAATTCAGAACAAAACATACGAAACGCTTTATGGTTATAAAGCAGGCTTTGCGTTTGCTGGTTTGAAAGAATTTGATGTAGCTGCAAATACCAGAGGGCTGACAGGAGCGTTATTTCAAGAGAGATACACTAGTATCTTGGGACAAGTGAATTACAACTTTAAAGACAAGTATTTCTTTACAGGTTCTTTGAGAGAAGATGCATCTTCAAGATTTGCCAAAGAGAATAGATCAGCTGTGTTCTACTCTCTAGGAGGTGGATGGGTGCTTTCAGATGAATCGTTTTTAGATGGAGTAGGTTTCGTAAATTCATTAAAACTGAGAGGGTCTCATGGTAAGTTGGGTAATGCGAATTTGCAGAACGCTGCCGGTACTCTTACTAGTTACTTCCCTTATTTACAAGTTTTTGATGGTGGAGCGGATGACACCACTCGCCCAGGAGTATATACTAATACTTTGACAGACAGCGGTATTCAGTGGGAGACATCTATAATGTCTAATATTGGCTTAGACTTTACGGTACTTAACAATAGATTGTCAGGTACAGTTGAGGTGTATAAAAAGACAACGGATGGCCTAATATTGAATAAGCCTTTCTCTCCTTCTTTGGGTTTTGGAGGTTCCATTCAGACCAATGTAGGTGAAGTGGTCAATCAAGGACTAGAATTGTCTTTGACAAGTACTAACGTGCAAACAGCAGACTTAACTTGGACGACAAGTTTCAATATTTCTTTTGAACAAAATGAAATAACTGATTATCCTCAGGAAGAAGAAGTTATTGGTTCAAAAAGATTGAGAGTAGGCACTGATGTATATCAATTTTATATTCCTGAATGGGCCGGAGTTGATCCTTCTGATGGAGCACCGATGTGGTACATGGATGTAGAAGATGCTGATGGAAATGCTACTGGGGAGAGAACAATCACGAAGAATGCAGGGCTCGCAACAGATTATGAAGTGGGTTCAGCTCTGCCAACAGCACGAGGCGGATTTTCCACTAATGTTTCTTACAAAGGATTCTCGCTAGATGTTTTGACAAACTTTTCTTTGGGAGGAAAAGTGCTTAATTATGATTATTCGGATATGATGCACGGAACTAATGGAGCTGCAGGGCAGTCTATGCACGTAGATCAACTTGATAGATGGCAGCAGCCCGGTGACATTACTAGTGTTCCTAGATTGGATGCAGGTGGAGAAGGTGATATGCGATCTACTCGATTCTTGTATGACAATAGCTATTTACGTTTAAGAAATGTTACTCTTAGCTATAACTTTAACAAAAATTTACTTTCAAAACTTGGCGTATTCAGAACGGCTAGTGTAAACATTCAAGGAGATAATCTTTTGACTTTTGCTAATGCAATCGATGGGATGGATCCTGAGCAATCAATTTCAGGAACAACAAATTTGAGGTCTGCAATTTATAAGACTTATTCTTTCGGTATCAACCTAGGATTTTAAAATAGTAGATAATGAGAAATATATATAAAATATTGATGCTTGCTCTTGTGATTGGAGCAACATCGTGTGAAGATTATTTAGACAAACCTGCGCCTACTGATGGTGTATCTGGTTTGACAGTATTTGCCAGCACAGAAGGTGTTCGTGCCTATCTGAATGGTATTAATAAGAATATTAAGGATTATGGTACTACCACGGATATGGACGGTGCGCACTCAATATCGGTCAGAAATGAAGCGAGAGGTATTGATGCTGTGTTTACTGATCTATATGGTTGGTACGGATCGGCTTATGAGTACAGAGACGTTGGCAGAAATCAGGATAGTAATGCTGCTGTTAATATTTGGACATACTTGTATGATATTATTGCGCAAACTAACTTGTTAATCAATGGAGTTGAAACTGGTTCATTGAGCGATCAGGAGTCAGCAGGGTTTATCGCTGAAGCGAAAGCTATTAGAGCGTGGTGCTATTTCAACTTAGTGAGACAATATGCACACAATAATCCAGATGACACTTCTGTTCCTTTATATACAGATGTAATCGATGGTAGTGCATTGGATGGTGGATCTAGGGAAACTGTAAGAGTAATCTATGATCAGATCATCGGTGACTTAGAAGATGCTAAAACTGATATTCCTTCAACTTCTAGTAATAAGTCTAGTATTACTACTAACATAGTAAATGGTCTATTGGCAAGGGTTTATTCTACTATAGGTGTATGGGACAATTCAGCTTGGGCGAAAGCAGAAGCAGCTGCACAAGCAGCAAGAACTGGATTCCCGTTATCTGCTAATGAATATAGCGATGAATTTACTTCTGTAGGCGCTACAGAGTGGATTTGGGGTTATGAATTCACTGCAGAAGATAATGGAGGATGGACTAATCTTGCTTCTTGGTGGGATTTAGATTGGAGTGATGGAAAGGATGGATATTCTAACTTCAATTGGTCAGTAGAATTTGTAGATATGTTTAGCACAACTGACGTAAGAAATCTATTTACAAGGGATATCACTTTTGTGTTTGATAATCCGGAAGGTGATTTGATGTACGGAACTAGAAAATTTCAGTTTCTTGCGGATTTCTCTGATGACTACGTGATGATGCGGTCAGCTGAGATGTACCTCATCGAAGCCGAAGCACTGGCAGAACAAGGAAGTGATGCAGCAGCAGCTACTTTGTTGTTTGAATTGCAAAGCAATAGAGATGTGAATGCAGTTGCTTCTGGAAATATAGGGACTGCATTGATGGATGAGATCTTAGTAGAGAGAAGGAAAGAACTTTATGGTGAACTTGGAGTAAGTTTCTTAGATGCAAAGCGCAAGAATATTCCTTTGGTAAGAGGTGCGTCACATAATCCAGTGTTCAGATTTACGATTCAGCCAGGTGATGATCTTTTGATCTTAGATATCCCAATGGCCGAAATTAATGCAAACCAAAATATTAGCGGGAAATGAGATTAGGAAATATAAAAGTATTGTTTGTGGCCTTGATGGCTGCCGCAATGTTCTCTTGTGAGAAAAACGATGAAAAGGACTTGTTGTATAATGGGCCTACTAATGTTAGTTTCATCAAAGGTGGCAGTACATTTACTGCTGTAGAAGGTGATGAAAATCAATTTGGAATTGACATTGGAGTCAACACTGTAACAGGGTCTGATAGAACGTATACAGTCGAAATTGATACTGAGGAAAGTACTGCGGTTGAGGGTACTGATTTCAATCTTGATTCAAAGACTGTTACTGTGAAAGCAGGTGATGCGATAGGAACTGTTACTATGACTCCGGTTGTACCTAAGGGAATGACCGTTGTGATTAATTTGGTGTCAAATGATTTCGCAGATTATTCGATTACGTCTCACACGGTTGACGTATTGTGTGCGTCCGATTTGACAGGGATTTACACAGCAGTGTCTAGTGGTTCTATTGGGACGGATTATCCTTATGAAGTCACTATTACTGAAGGTGGTACTAATGGAGTTTATACTTTTTCTGACATTACAGGCGGTCTTTATGTCGATGGGTATGGAGCAAGTGACCAACCAGCAGAGGTAGTTGACAACTGTGGTGTTTTGATACTTGATAATCAGCCAGACACAGTATATGGTGGTGACTTTTTCGATGGAGCAGGAACTGTTAATACAGATGGAACTTTGACATTGACATGGTCTAATGGATATGGTGACTTTGGAACTTCAGTATTTACGAAGAACTAAAATTTAGAAATTTTCTAGACTTAAAAGAGGTTGCAATATTGCAACCTCTTTTTTTGTGTTCTGATTTTATTTCTACTCAAACACTACTTCAAACTCCACCCTTCTATTTGTAGCGCGCCCTTCTTTACTGGCATTATCGGCTATTGGCTTAGTCTCTCCGTACCCCATAGATTCTAGACGATTATCAAGGATCCCTTTATCTATAAGATATTTTTTGGTAGCGAAAGCCCGTTTTTCCGATAGCTTCAGATTCTGGCTGTCATTACCCTGACTATCCGTGTGGCCCGATATTTTCAGTTTAAAATCACTATTTTCTTGAAGGATACTTACAACTTTATCTAAAACATCGAAGGATGAATTTTTGATCACATCTTTCCCTGATTCGAATACTATTCCTTCTAAAGCCTCATCGAAAACTTTCTGTATTGCTATTGACACGACAGGGCAGCCATTATTCTTAGGACTTCCGGTCGTTGTAGGGCATTCATCTTTATGATCTGGCACAGTATCTCCATCTCCATCTGGACAGCCTTGAAGACTGTATGGGCCAGGTGTGTCAGGGCATTCATCTGTTTCATCATCTATTCCGTCATTATCACTATCATCTATTGAGGGTCGTGACCAGTCTAGTGATAGTATTTTTAACTCAATCCTATTCATAGGATCAATATTGCCTTTTAACATAATATCAAAATCACTGAATGGCACAGTATTTCCCAGTCCTTTGTGAATTACTCTACTGGTGTGAATGCCATTGTTTAGAAGATAATGCTTAACTGTCCAAGCACGCTCAATAGATAATTTAAGGTTGTCCTGTCCTCGTTTCAGGTCATTGGTGTAGCCTGTGAGTTCTATCTGTAGCCCTGGATTATTCTGTAAGACTTCAAGGATTCTTATTAACTCGCCATTAGATTCTAGAACAGTTTCTGCAGAAGCTTCTTCGAAGAAGATATCATGAAGTGGGATTGTTTGACCAGACTCTAAAGGGACCAGAAACAAGTTGTTTTCAACTTCATGGTATTCCTTGATATGTTCTACATTGAGGTATTGAGGAACACCAAAATACCCTTCTGCTACCGGTACGTAGCGATAGGAATGACCACGGGGCAACACAATCTTATAAGCCCCTCTTCCACCTTCAGAATTCGCATTACCAATTTCTTTTTCTGATGACATTGACGAATATTGAATATCGCAAACTACCGGTTTACGCGTTTTCTTATCTAATACATGTCCGGAAACTAGGAGTACTGGATCAGGAGAAAACTCATATGGAATAGTTGTTCTGAAAATATCTTTAGAATTTTCAATGCCTCCTTTAGTAGATACATAATAGGCAAAATCTCCAGATGCCGGTATAGTATAGTAAGCTTCAAACTCTTCTGAATTAATAGTATAACCAAGATTAACAGGCTCTGTCCATTTTTGCCAAGAATCATCTAACCGTTTAGAATAGAAGATGTCGCTACTTCCGTAGCTCCCATGCCCTTCTGACGCAAAAAATAAGGTCTTATTATCTGCGGCAAGAAATGGCGAAAATTCTGCCATTTCACTATTGATGGTTTCGCCTAAGTTGATAGGTTCTGTCCACTGATATTCGTTGATTTTGAAGCTAATGTATAGATCTTGATCTCCTACAGCATCTTTCCTTTGAATAGTAAGTAAGAGCTCTTGTTCGTTATTAGAAATATAATAATCAACATAGGGATTGATATTATAGTAATTTTTTATGGATAGCATTTTCGGAACGCTCCATCCACTACCTTGTTTTTTTGAAATAGAGACACCATTTTTGATCGTTTTCCCGCTGTATGCATTGAGTACTAGAATGGTATTGCCATCTGGAGTAATTCCGCTAACTCCGTTAGGATATTTATCATTCAGAGGCGCACCTATATTCATGGCCTTGGTCCATTGACCACCGATGGATGATGAATAATAAATATCTTGTGCATCTTTTACACCTTTGATATTGCCAGGGTAAAATTGTCTTGTGAAGTACAAAGTCTTACCATCTGGCGAAATGATAGGCTTTGTATCCGCGTATGATGTGTTTATCAAAGCGCCAAGATTTTCTTTAACAATACCTTGCCCGATAGCGTTATGACTCAGCATTGTGAAGATTAGTATTAGATGCGGTAAGATTCGTGACATAACCACAAATTAAATTAAAAGTTAAAGTAACTCAAATTAAACTCATTGATTTATAGAGATTTATAGCGTGTATTATTCTTTTTATAACGTGTAAATGCAACCATTTTGTCTACTTATAGTTTCTAAAATATATATTTGCTTGAAGAATGAATGACAATATGATTGATGATGATTTACCTTCTTATACAAGGTCACAGCTGGCACTGAGGAATGGGCAAGATAAGCCAGAAATATGGTGCGCATACAAAGGGATAATATACGATGTTAGCAAATCAAAACTTTGGCGAAATGGGAAGCATTATGAACATTGGGCAGGACAAGATCTTACTGATGAATTGAAAGATGCTCCTCACACGGTGAATGTTTTTGATAAATTTCAAATAGTTGGTAAAGTGAAATTATGATACTAATAGCAGATAGTGGAACAACCAAGACAGACTGGCGAGTAATTGACTCTGAAGGAAAAATATCACAAGCGATATGTGGAGGGATCAATCCATATTATCATGATGAACCCACTATTTCATTAGAAGTAGAGTCAATAGTCTCTCAGATCAATTCTGAAGTTGAGGAGATTTATTTTTATGGAGCGGGATGTTCTTCTGAGCAAAATAAAGAGAAAGTCAAAAATGCCATTTCTCAAGTGTTTCCTAAGTCCAAGATCATCGTTAATCATGATTTAATGGCGGCAGCACATTCATTGTGTGGAGAAGAGAGTGGAATAGCATGCATCTTAGGTACTGGCGCGAATAGTTGTTTATATGATGGTGAAAGTATCTTGGATAATATCCCTGCACTTGGTTATATAATGGGAGACGAGGGAAGTGGGGCATATCTAGGTAAACGGCTATTGTCAGATTATTTACGCAGGAATATGCCTGAAAAAATCGAACAACTCATCGATAAGAGATTCGGACTGACTAAAGAAAACGTTCTTGATAGTATTTATTTACAAGAAGGAGCCAGTAAGTATTTGGCAAGTTTTTCAAAGTTCATCTTTCAAAACATAAAGCAACCTTATTTGTATAAGTTGGTGTATACCTCATTCGAAGAATTCTTTGACAGAAATATCCTGAAATATAAAGACTACGGTAATCACCAAGTCCACTTTACGGGATCAGTAGCATTTTATTATAGCGATATTCTGCGTCAAGTGGCTAACGATAAAGGTGTTTCAGTGAGAAATATCATTGAAAGCCCTATTGCTGGGCTTACATTGTATCATCAAAAACAATCATAATATGAGTACTACTGAGTCATCATCGAAATTCGATCATTTGGAGAAAATGTCTGTTTCGGAACTCTTAATCAATATAAATAAAGAAGATAATACGGTTGCAAAAGCAGTCTCTAGAGCGATGCCGCAAATTGAAGCTATCGTTCCTGAGGTTGTCAAACAGCTGAAGAAAGGCGGAAGATTATTCTATATAGGAGCAGGAACCAGTGGGAGATTAGGTGTTGTTGATGCTTCTGAAATTCCCCCAACATTTGGTATGGCTCATGGTGTTGTTATTGGATTGATAGCGGGAGGAGATATCGCCATACGGAAAGCAGTAGAGTTTGCAGAAGATGATCCAGATCAAGCTTGGATAGACTTGCAAGAACATCAGATCAATCATAAGGATGTGATTATTGGGATTGCCGCGTCAGGTAGTACACCTTATGTCATCGGAGGTGTCAAAAAAGCAAAAGAAACTGGCCTGATCACAGGTTGCATCACGTGTAATCGTGATAGTGAACTCGCCAAGACAGTAACTTTCCCTGTAGAAGTAGTCGTAGGACCAGAGTTTGTGACTGGAAGTACACGAATGAAAGCAGGGACTGCGCAAAAGCTAGTTCTCAATATGATATCAACTGCAGTGATGATACAACTCGGGAGAGTAAAGGGTAATAAGATGGTAGATATGCAGCTGACTAATCATAAGCTGGTAGATCGCGGGGTGAAAATGTTGATGGAAGAATTATCTATTTTACGTGAGGAGGCTGAAGAGCTTTTGAACAAACATGGCTCAGTAAGGAAAGTTATAGATCATATCCGCAACAATGCACGAGATTGAGCCATATTATCGCTGGTTGTCTATGTATGACCCAGCCAAAGATGAAAGTTCACCATTCCATGGGAAAGAATATAACTATGATGTTTATTCTGAGAATATATACGGTTACTACATCGACCCGGCATGGGACTATATGGGATCAGAAACTCTCTTTATGAAATTGCTCTATGCTGATTACGATGAAGGTTATGTTATTATAGAATTCATTGGAGAATGGAATGACGCAATCAATAATGATGTAATGCATTTGAAACGGAATATCATTGATCATTTATCACCGTTGGGCATCAGTCAATATATATTGATAGGAGAGAATGTTCTCAACTACCATGGGTCTGATGACAGCTATTATGAGGAATGGTTTGATGATGTTGAAGATGGTTGGATAGCTGCTGTCTCATTTCATGATCATGTGATAGACGAAATGCAGAATTTCAATATCGATAATTATGTCAATATGGGAGGTACATTACAAATTGATAAATGGAGAACGCTTACTCCACAGCACTGCTATCATTTGGTTTCTCAGCAGATTCAGAGAAGGTTATCTGTCTAATTTATTGACTTCGGCTATTCCACTAATTAGATAATTTCGATTTGAAATCAAATCTCGGCACACGACTCTGGTACGCTTGGTTTGTAATTTTTCAAAAGTTCGCTTTTTGAATGAAAATTGCTCCCCAATACTCAATTCTGATAAGGTGTTGATCTCAACGTCTGAAATGCTATTATATCTTCTAAGTGCTTGTAAAAGTGGAATGTTCGCGTGTGTTGTTGCCGCAGGATTTTTCAGATAAGCTGCTAGTGGTTTAATTACATCTTCTGGGAATACAGCAGAATTGAGTATCGGTAGCATGATCTCTTTGAATGTCAGTTTCCACTCTAGACCATGAGGCTTCACTTTTCTGCCATACTTTTCGAAAGTCACCCGATGAGCAACTTCATGAATATATGTAATCAGAAAGCTGTATTGATTCAGGTCGTTATTGACGGTGATCGTGTGAGACTTTTCTATAGGGAAATACCGATAGTCACCCAACTTAGTACTTCTATTTGAGGTCGTTTTGAAAGTGAATGGATTTGTTCTCCATAGGCCAAGGCAGTAGCTTATTGCCTCTCTGGGGATATGTTGCGTAAGGAGTTGTTCCATTTTTTCACATAAAAAAAGAGCTCAAAAGAGCTCTTTTTTTTCTTAGTATAGAATTGAATTAGTTAGCTTCTTCTTCAATTACTTCTTCCTCTTCAGCAGCTTCTACTACAGTAGAATCAGCTTCCATTTCTTCAGCAGCTTCCATTACTTCTTCTACTTCTACTTCTTCAGTTGCTTCTACTTCTTCAGTTGTTGCTTCTTCAGTACTTTCTGTAGATTCACCACCACCACAAGATGTTAGTGCAAATGCAAATACCATAGCAAGTGTTAATGTCAATAATTTTTTCATAATAAGTTTAGGTTTAGGTTATCCGCAAATATATCCAACTAATGGAGTTAATAAAACTATTTCTTCCTAAAAAACACTTTGATCGGAACACCTTCTAAATGAAAATGACTTCGCATTTTGTTCTCCAAGTATCTTTGGTAGGGTGCTTTGATGTATTGCGGTAGGTTACAGAAATACGCAAATGAAGGTGTTCGGGTCGGTAGCTGAGTGATATACTTGATTTTGATATACTTTCCCTTCAAAGCTGGTGGCGGATATCTTTCAATTTCCGGAAGCATTGCATCATTTATTTTTGAAGTTGCTATTTTAATGTTTCTGTTATTATAAACTTCCACGGCCTTTTCTACCGTCTGAAAAATTCTTTGTTTCTTCAATACCGATGAAAATACAATAGGAATGAAATCATTAGGAGCTAATTTCTCAAGTATTGTCTTCTTGTAAGCCTCATGCGATTTATGATCTTTTTCGATCAGATCCCATTTATTGACCATGATCATTACGCCTTTATTGTATTTGATTGCCAAAGAAATGATATTAAGATCTTGTGATTCCACTCCTCTTTCAGCATCTATAATAATGATACAGACATCAGAGTCTTGAAGTGCCTGTATGGCACGCATGACAGAGTAAAACTCAATATCCTCAGTTACTTTAGGTTTTTTTCTAATACCAGCAGTGTCGGTCAGGATGAAATCTTTCTCATACATGCGGTAGTGTGTGTTGATAGAGTCTCTGGTAGTACCAGCCTCATCCAATACTATACTACGCTCTTGACCCAGTAGAACATTAATGAAAGAAGATTTTCCAACATTCGGTCTTCCAAGAATCGCTATTCTTGGGATTCCTTCGTTTGGATTTTCTTCGCCTTCATCTGGGAAATGTTTCACTACTTCATCCAGTATTTCACCAGTCCCGGATCCGTTAGCAGACGAGATGGCGAATACTTCACCTAATCCAAGTGAATAGAATTCCCCAATCATAAACGCTCGCTCGGTATTGTCAGCTTTATTGGCAGCGATATAAACGGGCGTTTTAGTGGTACGGACTATTTTAGCAAAGTCTTTATCCAGACCAGTCATTCCATCAAAACAATCGACCATGAAAATAATGACACTTGCTTCTTCTAATGCGATTTCTACTTGCTTTCTGATCGCTCCTTCGAACTTGTCGTCTGAACCGGTGACATAACCACCAGTATCGATCACGGTGAAGTGTTTGCCATTCCATTCGCCATATCCGTAGTGACGGTCACGGGTCACACCACTTTCATCGTCCATGATAGCCTGACGTTTCTCTACTAGTCTGTTGAAAAATGTCGATTTCCCTACATTGGGACGTCCTACGATTGCTACTATATTTGCCATTTCTTATTTGCTTATGCTCTATGATAATTTAGATATTATCACATTCTCAATGTTTTCTTATTTACTAATTACTATATCCGAATCCCTTCAGTTTCTTATCTTTTCTTCTCCAGTCAGGCTCTACTTTTACATGAGTTGCGAGAAACACCTTTTTCCCGAAGAATTCTTCCATGTCTAAACGAGCTTCTGTGCCAACCTTTTTTAGAGCAGACCCTTTGTTTCCAATTAAGATGCCGCGTTGGCTTTTACGCTCAACATATATTTCGCCTCTGATGCGTATGATATCTTCTTCTTCCAAGAATTCTGATACTACAACTTCACAACTGTAGGGCACTTCTTTTTTATAGTTCATGAATATTTTTTCACGAATTATTTCTGCTGCAAAGAATCTCTCAGGCTTATCGGTAAGTTGATCTTTTGGGAAAAACGGTGGATGTACTGGGAGTTTACTTATAATACATTCAAATACTTTGTCAATATTCTCACCCTTGAGTGCTGAAATGACGATGACGTCATCATACTTCACATTCTCTTTCAAGTAGGTGATTTTGTCCTCAAGCTGTGTGCCTTTGGCTAAATCAGACTTATTGATAATGAGAATAACAGGAACCTCAACCTTCTTCAGTTTGTGCAGAAGTTCATCATCTATTTTCTCGTAGAGATCAGCCACGAGAAGTACTGCGTCTGCATCATCTATAGAGGAGTTGACAAATTTCATCATAGACTGATGTAATTCATACTCAGGTTTTAATATCCCAGGAGTATCAGAATAGACAATCTGAAAGTCTTCACCATTAATTATACCCATTATACGATGACGGGTAGTCTGTGCCTTCGAAGTAATGATAGATAGTTTTTCTCCTACCATTTGGTTCATTAACGTTGATTTACCAACGTTAGGCTTACCTATGATGCTGACGAATCCAGCCTTGTGAGAAATGTTTTCCATGGACATAAAAATTATTTTACAAAGCTACTTGTTTTTTATTGATTAGCCACCTACTTTTGTAATCCGTTTTGGAGATGCCTAGTCAGAAAGATGATTAATGTACTTCGAAGCCATACCAAAAACATTGATAATATTAAATTTTGCTAAGGTTGAACTTTAGTAAAATATTTAAAAATATATCGCGGGGTGGAGCAGTTGGTAGCTCGTCGGGCTCATAACCCGAAGGTCACTGGTTCGAGTCCAGTCCCCGCTACTACAAGGGACGATTTAGCATTTACTGTTAGACGTCCCTTTCTTTTTTCCTCAATTTCAGCACTTAATGAAAGAATAACCCCAAATATGGGGTTTGTTCTTGTAGTTCGATAAGTATCAGTTTCCTTTTCAAATGAAATTCCATCAGGAAACACTAAATTCTGCAATTTCACTTTAGTCTCATAATCGCCATTTGACCATATCTTGTTCAATTCGCTACTAACGCTCACACCGTAGTCAATAAATTCCTTGGAGTTAGAGAGTTCGAAGTTTAGTTTTTCACTGTAGCTGGTAGAATCGTTTAGTTCATTAGCTAGTCTTTCATTTTCTGAGTTATAAAGATTTTCACTTACAGAATCGCTGTAAAGAAACTTAGTTTCAAGTTGTTTTTTCTTCGTGATTAAATTCCTTACTCGTTCATCAACAGATTTCTTTTTTTGAGCTAACGTCTCATTTCGAACATTAAACTCCGTTTGTAAGAAAGAAGTAATGACTTCGGTATATCTGGAATTTAATTCAAACTTCTTTAAATATTTCTTGAAGGAACTTATCATTTGTTTTCCAGATGCATTGTGACAGCAACCTTTTTTATTACACTTATAGTAGGTGTTACCTTTCTGTTCATACCCAGTCATGGACGTGCCACAACGTTGGCACTTAACAAATCCTTTTAAAGGATGCTTAGTGTTAACTGTTTTAATGGCGTTAAGCCTATTGCCAGACTTCCTAATTTCATGCACTCGTTGGAATAACTCTTGTGGCACTAGTGGAGGATGGTTGCCAATTACAATTTTCCCCTCTAATAGTTTATGTGAAATGTAACCACAATAGAATGGATTTTGGAGAATGTTACTCCACCGTTGTTTTGTAAGTAACAATCCCTTTGAAGCTATTGTTGTTACAAGCTGAGAGATTTTAAATCCTTGTACGAAAAGTTCAAATCCTTCCTTTATCAAGTGACCCTTCTCATTGATGTAAACTTTACCTGTATTCTTATCTTTTGAGTAGCCAACGGTCAAGAGAGTAATCCAGTCTCCACGTTCTAAGGCAGCTTTCATGCCTTCTATGGTTTTTTGCCTTCTCAACTGATTATCAAATTCGTTAAACATCATTAAAATGTTTTGTTGGAGTCTACCAGCTGGGTTTGAAGAATCTATTGGTTGAGTTACGGAGATCACTTCTACACCGACTTCTATTAGACGTGCAATAATATTAGCACCACTTATTCCAGATCGAGAAAAACGATCAAAGCTGTAAACCAAAAGATAAGAGATTCCATTTTTTGGGTTGTTTACATATTCTAGTAATTCTTTGAATTGGGGTCTATCATCTGTTTTTGCAGATTCATGAGTTCCACCAAAAGTTTGTTTGATTATTAAATCGTCTCGATCTGCATATTTAATGCATGCCGTCAGTTGAGTATCTAAACTCATGTTATTTTCAGCTTGTTCTTTAGAGGAAACCCTTGTGTAAATGACTGCATTTTTAGTGTTATTTTTTTTGTCCTTATCACCGCCTTTAGCAAGTGTGTCGAAAAAATTATTCATCTTTTTTTAATTTAAATTCTTGTAATTATTTATTGGTGACGGAATATAAATCCATCAATATTTGGCAGTAAATTTTCAGGAAGTCTGCCTCTTCCTTTGATAATGCATTTTCACTTTTATCATTCATTTGTCAATCTATGTTAGACTAAGTATTATTGTTTTCAACATTAAGTTGATATAATGATGCTATGTGCTTATTTTTGTAGTTAAATAAGAGTCTAACATATTGTATAACAAATCTAACATAGTTAGACTACAATGTCAAGTATTTCGAAATTATGGACAGGAAAATTGATGAACAGAGAGGTCTGGCTATATATCAGCTAAGAAGAGATAGAGGTTTGACTCAACAGCAAGTTGCTGATGGTATTGACTTAAGTAAGCAGGCTATTTCTAAATTTGAACATGGAATTGGTTTTTCATTAGATACTGCAATTGATTTAGCAAGATTTTTCAAAGTTGAACTAGATTATTTTTTGAAGCAATCAAAAAAAGAGTCGATTTCAAGTGAAAAAGAGACTGATAGAATAAGAATAGAAAAGATTGTGGAATCTAGGATTACTCCATATGTGTTGAAAATATTAGAATTGGAAAAAAGAGTGGATGGACTTGAATCAAAATTATTAGAGTAGATAATGATTCTTATTAATTATATCAAAGAGTATTATTTGGTAGACTTACATTAATTTTAAAATGTCACTAATATCTATAAATGGGTAAAACAGCAACAAATACAATAACTCAAATTCAGAATTTAAAGGATAGAGGAATGATTTTGGATTATGAGGAATCTAAAATCAAAGAATTTCTATTAGATATTGGGTACTATCGTTTGGGCTTTTATTGGAATCCTTTCGAGATAGATGATGATCATAATTTTGGCGAAGGCACAAAATTTTCTGATGTAATTAGACTATACTACCTTGACGTAGATTTAAGGAACATTCTTTCAAAATACATAAATCGTATAGAGATAAATTTCAGAACCAAACTCGTATATTATGTTTCAAATGCAAACAAGAAATCCCCTACTTGGTTTGCGGATTCTTCTATTATTTCAACAGAATTCACCGATAGACTAGATGATTTTTACAACGATAAATTTATCCGTAAGAATAAGACTATTAAGTCTCATCATTCCAAAAATATTAATGACAAACATGCTCCTGCATGGAAGACATTAGAGTTTTTTACATTTGGTACTATTTACAATATATACACACACATAAAGGAGGAAGAAATAAAAACAAGAATATCAAAAGCATTTGGGGTGTTGAATAATAATAAGTTCAAGAACTTAATTGAAACAACTATACTTGTTAGGAATATGTGTGCTCATGGGG
>JAWUWD010000151.1:0-39671 GCA_034112085.1 Cyclobacteriaceae bacterium | reverse complement strand
CCCAATTGAGCCTAAAAAAGCTATACATACTTATTATTGTTGTATTAGTCCAAGTAAACAATGCCAATGCACAATGTTTAACATCAAATGATAGCTTAATTTTTGATGAAGGTATTACTATTTCCGAAGCAAAAAGAGACGTATTTGGTAATCTTTATATTTTAGGTAGTTTTACTGGCACTGTCAATGTAGCCAATCTAACTTTTGTTGCAGACCCATCATATGTTTCGCAAATTATTATCCTAAAATTTAATGCGCAAAATATTCTAGAGTGGGGTATCGATTCGAAATCCATAAGCCATGGGATAGGTGCGGAATCCAAATATATTGAATTTGATGCTAAAAATAACCTTATTGTAGGAGGCGGTTTTACTCAACAGACATTCCAACTAGGATGTTTTGAGTTGTACAATGAGACAGACTACAGTATTTTAGTAGCTAAAATAAGCCCAGATGGAGATGTTATTTGGGCCAAAAATTCTGGTGGAGCAACACTTTATAGTTATAGTGGACTTGGAAATCATAAAACTACTAGTGATAATGGCCTGATATTGGTTGCAAACCATTATGGTGAAGGGTTATTTTCTTTTAACGGAATAGTGACTAGTGAGCAACCGCTGGGGGTTAACATGCATGTTATCAAGCTGGATTCTAATGGCCAAACATTATGGGTTAGAAGTTTTGAAGGACCTCAAAGTGGTATTTCAGCAAATAACATGACTGTCGATAGAGGCGATAATATTATTATTAGCGGAGGATATGGAGATATAAGTTTAGATTTTGACGGTATTGTACTTGAACCTAGCAATGATACTGCTAATTTTTTTATAGCAAAACTGGATCCTTTGGGAAAGGTATTATGGGCAAGAAGATCTCAAAGTGATGGCAGAGCATTTGTGAAATCGGTAGTGACTGATGAATTAAACAATATTTACAGTACAGGACGGTTCCACGGGGAACAATTTATTTTAGAGGAGACAACACTTTTAAATAATGGTAGTAGTGATGTCTTTTTAGCAAAACATGACCCTCAAGGTAATCTAGTTTGGATTAAATTATTTGGGGGGATCGATTACGAAACAACTGAAGGCATCAGCTATCATAAATCTGGTAAAATAAGTATGTTGACAGATTATAATAGCCCAAGCTATTGGGTAGGTTCGGATGAATTCATAGCAGAAGATCATAATCAAAATACTCTTCTTACAGAGTTAAACCAAGATGGCAACATATTATGCAACTATAATTTTACAGGCGCAGATAGCAACTACTATGGGAGAAGCATAAATTATGATTCATTAGGAAATATCATCTTTTCACTATATAAACGAACTGAGGCAACAGCACAATGGGAGCGTTCTATTAATTTCATAGGTGATCGCGAAGATTGGATACCATCAAGCCCTTACATAGAAGGACCTCTATTTATTGAATTGGGAGAAGATGTTGAATTGTGTCATGGTGAAACTCATATGCTTTCGATTGACTTACCTTGCAGTGCTTCTTCAGCAACTATCACTTGGAGCGATGGCTCTATTGGTGATACCTTGGAAATAAGTGCGGAAAATAAAGAATTACTATGGATTGAAGTTAATCATAATGGAGCTGTTTATCGAGATTCTATTAATGTGAATTATTTGGATCCTTTTAATATTGATTTACCTGATACTACTTTTTGTGAAGGGACTGCATATAATGTTGATTACACAGTAGATGGCGTGGCGGAATATGAATGGAATGATGGGGAAACATCATCCACAAATGTAATCTCTCAAGAAGGGAAGTATTGGGTACAGGTAAGTACGAGTTGCTATGTAAGCGCAGATACTTTCTATGTTAATCTGGCGAAGCCATTGAATATAATATTACCTCTAGATACTACTTTTTGTGATGATTTCTCATTGGTTTTGGATGCCAGTGAGCCTTATGCCAGTTGGTATCATTGGAGTACAGGGGAAGATTCTTCAGAAATAGAAGTTTCTTCTGCAGGGACTTATATCGTTGAGGCAGGAAACGCATGTGGGGTTGTATCTGACACCATCGTTGTCTCTAGTCAGGAATTATTGACTCAGCAAAATTTGCCCAACGTAATTACCCCAAATGGCGATGCACTCAATGAGACTTTTATGCTACCCCTGGATATTCTACCATTACCACTAACTATCTTCAATCGTTATGGAAAGGAAGTTTATCACAATACAGCATATGATAATTCTTGGTCTGCTGCGGATTTAGCGACTGGTGTTTATTATTATCAAGCGGATGTTACAACCAAAGGGTGCTCAACTCAAATCTACAAAGGAACTATTTCAGTTTTAAAATAAAGCTCTTTCTGGTATTAGTAATAGAGCGTAATCTCCACCCTACGATTCTGACTTCTTTTTTCAGCAGTAGAGTTATCTGATAGAGGTTCCATTTCACCTTTTCCATCGCTTCTTATTCTATCGCTCGCAATGTTACCAATTAGTAATTGGTCGCTGATTTCTTTTGCCCGCTGTTTTGATAATTTCATATTATACGCTTCGGTTCCCACATTGTCTGTGTGTCCAACTATTTTGATTTTGATATACTCATCCTTTTCTAGTATCTCAATTAAGTCTGAGAGATAATTTTTAGTTTCTTTTTCAGTATTGCTACTGTTAAAGTCGAAGTAGTAAACGAGTTGTGTAGGCTCCAACAGAAGTGGCTCATGTTTGATATTTCCTATGGTAGTCGTAACATTCACTTCTTCACTTCCCTCTGACAAATCAGTAATGGATTTATCTTCTATGATTGTTTGACTATTGTCCTCTGAGTTTTTTGTAACTATTTCTTTCACTTTTTTGGTTTCACTTTTCCGTTTTGTGTCAGGTTCTTTTTTCTTCTTTTTTCTCTTTCTTCTTTTCCTCTTTGATTTTCTAACTTTCTTGATACGTTTCCTTTTTATCTTTTTAGCATTTCGCTTTTTTACTTTGTATCTGCTCTCTATCAATTTATTTAGTTCGAGGCCTATTTCAAATGCACCAGAATGCGCGACTGTTCTATGAAGGGGGATGTCATAGCTCGTGCCTATTGATAGCCCTTCTCGCACAAATTGAATCCCAAGAACGACTCCTTCATTGAGAAGATATTTAGTATGCAGTTCAATTGCTGATCCGGCCGTCCTTGGATTAATATCATCAAGAGAATAGCGCGTCACAGCGCCAATATTCAGAGCACTGGCAGCATTGGAATAGGTATATAGTAGTTCTGGATATATAGCCAATAGTTGATTTTCGAAGACTCTATAACCTCCTTCCAATACAAAAGTTGAAGGAAGTGGTGATTCACCCTCGAACAGACTTTCATTAGGTTGATTGATATCAAATGTGGAAATCCCTAAATGCCTATTTCGCCTTCCATCCCTATCATTTTTTTGCCAAATAATCCCTCCACTATACGAAAAGAAGTTGGTGTTGAAATCCGCAAAATCTTCACCAGAGTTTAATTCTGAACCAAATCCGCTTCCTGCTACATATTGACTTCCAGTGAATAGGGCATCGGTATTTACCTTTCTGGATTGATAATTGATTTTGGTGCCAATACTGAGTGTTTGGTTTTCACCAGTAGCGAAGTTGAGGGCATAAGATAAGCCTAGCTCATTGGCGACTAATACACCACCCAAACCTGTCTGATCTTCAGCTACGGAAAAACCTATAGATGACCATCGCTTTCCTCCGTTCTTTGCAATAATAGGATACTTGGCAGAGAATACAAATGAGTTAAGTTTCAAGTCAGGAGAAGTATCTTGACGCCTATAAATAAATCCAGCTGTTGCGTAATTTGACAAGGATATCGCTCCAGGATTGACGCGTTGACTTGCGTAGTTGTACTGTGAATATTGATAATACTGGGCATTCACCGCAGTACTCAATATGAATAAAAATATAAACTGAATAGACTTCTTCATTCAATGTTATCTCAATAAGTGAACTGCTCCGGAACTCTCTCCATTCAAATATACGGGGGTGCCATTTTTGTAAGTGCCAGAGATCTTCCAATAATACACCCCATTTGGCTGTTCTTTTCCATTTTTGGTGCCATCCCATCCCTTGTTTGATACTTCATTCGAGTCACTAGATTCATAGATCAATGCCCCAGAACGATTGTAGATTTTGAATGCGAATTCGCGAACTTCCTCCAGGCCATAGATCGTTAAGATATCATTTCTTTGATCTTCATTTGGGGTGAATAGGTTCGGTATGAAAGCTTTGCTTTCTACTATTACTTGAACAGTACTAGAGGTTTTACAACCAATCGAATCCGTTAATTCGACATTGTATACTGTTGATATCTCTGGACTGGCTATTGGGTTAGCTATCAAATGATCACTCAATCCTTCTAGAGGTGACCATTCATAAGTTTCTCCGCCACTGGCTTGCAACTGAATACTACTTCCTTTGAGGATTCTAAATACATCACCACTCAGTATTAATTCAGGGAAACTTATGTTTATTAAAAAATGATCATTGAAAATACATCCTTGATTGGATTCCAAATTGACACTAATAGTATCGGGCTGGTCAGCTATATAGGTCAAATTACTACTTCCTTTGAGGTCTCCTCTTATCGATGATTGCCATGTTACTGATTTCCAAAAATCACCTACGTTAAATTCTAATTCATCTCCTTCACATGCCCATATATCAGGGAGTAAATCTATATCCCCACTTTCCTTTATTTCAAAAGACCATAGTTCTTGATCTTCACAGACCAGTGACTCTTGTACCGAAAAATAGATCTCCTCGTTTTCTGTAATAATTAGACTTAATGAATCATTAACCCCTAAAAATCCATTAATCGAAGAAAACCATGCACCGTCTTTTCTATCTTTAGTTACTAGTGTTAATTCTTCAGAGTAACAAAGAATGTATTGATGCGTCTTTATGTTGTCACAAACCACAAACTGACTCCGCAAACAATTGCCTGATCCAGTACCTGCGTAAAAAGAATTATCTACTGACTGAACACCATAATTATAGATCCCAGGTTCTAAGTCATAATAATTTGCAGTAGTGGATGTGTTTTGATTACCATGAGCAACCACTATTCTGTGAGTCTTTTCAATGTCAAAACCAGGAGAAACAGTTACGTCTTCTTTTGTAATGTATAGGTCGTAAGTAATTCCAGATTTTTTGGTATGATCATCTTGCACACTATCCCAGAGGATTGTCACTTTTCTATTTTGCGGAAAAGCTGATGCTTGAGATGGATTCTTTGGACCCTCATTTTTATCCACAGTAGTATTTTTAAGTAGAAAAACTTCTATGAAGTCTCCCTTTTTATCGAATTGAATAATATCAAGATCACCATCCCAATCCCAGTCGCCAAAATCTTGGTAATTTGTCATCTTCACTTCTTCTATCATGAATTCCATATTTCCGTCATTGAGCATTAATATGTTCGTGGGTATGTTAGTTGGTTTTCCTGTGGTATTGCTTTTCAATATAATATCAATGAAGCCATCAGAATTGAAGTCGGCCGGGAAAATTTGCAAAATGCTGTCAGGGTTAATGATGAATTCTTCTTTATTTAAAACACCGTCATTATTATCATAATAGTACAAGGAGGATTCATCATTAACTTTTCCAGAAAATATAACTTCAAAGTCTCCATCTGAATCCAGATCTGCTTTTGATAAACTAAGGGCTTCTGAATACTCCAAATCAGTTTCAAGAAATTCTAATACCCCTTCATTGTTTCCATAGAGTTCAATAATAGCTTGATTATCTGAATCAATTCCAGCTATTATGAGATCATCCCATCCATCTTTATCGATATCAATATTTAGAAAATCACTGTAGGTTATCTCTTTTGAAAATTCAATAGCTAAGGTATCCCAATTCATTGCTTTAGAATCAAATGAATAGGCCTGAGGAAGTATTTGACCAGTATCATCTTCCGTAATTGATACAATTTCTTTTGATCCATTTCGAGTTAAATCAATGGATATTAGTTTTTTTGTAAATACACTGTCTATTTCCACAACATCTTTAGTGAAATCTAACAAGCCATTATTCGCACGAATCTCCAAAGTGTTTTTGTTAGAAGTTTTTAGAGAAAATAGAATATCCAATAACCCGTCATGGGTGAGATCAACTATTTCAAAACTAGCGGTGACTCCTTTTTGTGAAAACAGTGAAGTATAATATGGAATGTCATTTTCGATGCTGAAGAACCCCACTTCAACGCTATCTACTTTTTTGAATATTGTAACATAGTTTAGCAAACCATCATTGTTTATGTCTGCCCATTGCCCATCAATAACATTATTGAAATTCAATTGTAAGCTGTCCTTTTTTTCAAATGTTTGAGAAAAGGCAGTAAGATTCTGGATTGTCAAAATGACAATCAATAAATATATAGTTTTCATGATGCTTTATTTCTCTGTGTTGAGGGCAGTATATTAATGGATACTCACCTGAATATGATGTAGATGAAATTGGATTTTTCGCTATCAGAATTTATGGATTTTTTGAAAAAACGAAAAGACCATTATTTACATCAGATACATATATGTTTCCTGAGGAAGTAAAAGGAAACACTCCAAAAGCTCCCAAATATTCGGAATCAGTGCTGTTTATATCTTCCTCATTGGTGTCATACTCATAATTAAGAGTCGGTTTTTTTGGATTTGAAATATTGTAAATTCTTAGCCCTGCATCATAATAGGATACGTATGCGTAATTATCAACAATATAAAGATTATGAACTCTTGTATTGTCATCATGGATTTCTCCTACTTGCGTGGGATTATTTGGCTCTGATATGTCCCATATGGCAATATCCACTCCCTCTAGTATGGTGCTACCCCTATCATCTTCCAATTCAATATTCCTGCTCAACGCAAATTCATTGCAAATAAAAAGGTAGTTGCCATCCTCGCTTACCCAGCCACTGTGGTCATATGTGTCTAAGGGCAAATCAATTGTACTAATCAACCTGGGTGATGTACGATCCGAAACGTCATAGATACTTGTTCCATTTCTGCCACGAAACAGAAACAACCTATCTCCAATTACAGAAACATCATGTGATTTTGTTTCTCTTCCAATCCATACCTCCACTGGAGCTATGGGATTAATATTCAAATCATAAATACGTAATGCTGGTGTTATTACAAGGGTTGAGTCAATATAATCTAGCGATCCAGCTAAGTACATATATCCTTGATCATCAATAAATAAATTATGACATGATGGAAAAGAGCCCACAACAACTGGGTTAGCTGGATCAATAATATCCAATATTTTACCACCTTCTTCGCCTTTTGTTTGAGGGGTTCCATCTCCTACAAATAGATAGTGTCCCCAAACCTTCATGTCAAATCCTGATAAAGGAGTTGTAGATAAAAGTATGGGATTAAAAGCATCTGTAACATCCACTATAGATACACTACCATAAGGAAAAGCGTAATTAAAGTCACCCACGATAGCATATGCTCGACCATTGGCTTCATACCCCCAAACATCTGTGGTATTTTCTCCTGGGATGTCAATTCTAGACGCTAGGGAAAAATCTATTTTAGGCGCAACATCATCACTTGAACAACAAATAAGTAAACCTGCTAAAAGCGACAATTGTAAAATTATAGTTATTTTATTCATAATGTTGTTTTCTAATTTCCGTTTTATTGATTTGATAATATTTCTACTTGATTGAATAGAGTAGACTACTTTCCTTCGTGTCCAATTCAGACATCTATTTTTCGATATTGAAAGTCAATGGTATGGAGAGTTTACTGCTGACTGGCGTATTGTTGACTGATGCAGGTATCCATTGAGGCATATTGGTGATCACCCTTATCGCCTCATTGTCAAACTTCTCTCCGAGTGACTGGACAATTACCACATTGCTAATAGTGCTGTCTTTGGTGATAGAAAAACTGATCAAGACTACTCCTCTAATAGAATCCTTTCGTAATTCGTCTGGGTAGGTCAGGTTCTCTCGGAAATATGCATAAAGATAGGATAAGCCCTCTACGGGTACTGCCTCTATATATGAATAGGATGGCTCTTCTGTAGGGCTTTCCTCTTGAGTGGTTTCCATTGACTCACCTTCAAAACTCTCTTCTTTAGTCACTTGCTTAACTTCTTCTTTTTTCTCGGAGGGAATTATGGGTTTAGAGATAAACTCATTCTTCTTTGGAATTATTTTTTCAGCCTTATCTTTTTTAATAATTGCTATATTTTCAGTCACCGATTCATCTTTTTTCAGCTGCTCTTGTTCTACTAGGACGATTGTTGTTTTTGAAGATGTTTCGTCATTAAAGATGAAATGGTAATAAACAATTCCTGCAAGTAATATCCCTACTGCTATTAAAGTTCCTTTCAGAAATTGATTCCCAACACTGACAGCACTAGTTGATGCATTGAGCACCTTATCAAAATCCATATATGATTCCATTTCTTTTTTTGAAACAAAGGGAGCTTTATCCAGTATGTCTATTTTCTTTCGCGTCTTCATATCTCCATCATTTTTTTCATTTTCCCCAACAAACGGTAGGTCTTTACTTTTGCTGAGTTTTCGGTAATACTCATTATGTACCCTACTTCCTTAAAAGATTTCATCTCAAAAAAGCGAAGTTCCAAAAGTTGAATTTCATCTACTTTCAAGAGCTTAAAAGCATTTTTCAATGCTGCCATATTAGAGTCATAAGTATCTTCGATATCTAATTGGTCCATTAGACCTTCGGTAAATATTTCATCTACTACGACAAACCGAATCTTGTTTTGCTCTCTGAAGAAGCTATTGCACTCATTTGTGGCTATGCGATATAAGTAGGCACTGTAAGGCACTCCTTTATTTATATATTTCTTAATACTCGAAAGGGCCTTAATGAAAACCTGTTGTGCGATGTCAGCAGATGTAGCTTTATCATTAACCCGTTTTAAGATAAATGAAAATATCTGGGCATAGTGTCGTTCATAAAGCTTCTGAAATGCAGCAGGATTTTCTTGTGATGCTCTAATTATATCTTCTTCCGTCTGTATTGTCACAGGATTATCTCTTAGCGCTATGTTGTTGGTCGTTGACATTTTTATACTTGATTCAATGCCTAAATGCGAAAATTTAAAAAAGATACACTTTTTTAAGAAATATTATTTCCGAAACATAAAGAGCCACCCAATATTGAGTAGCTCTTTATCTTATAGGGATTAAATCAGTAGCTATAGCTCTCTTCTATTATCTTCTGAGTTGGTATCTATCAATTTATTATAAGGATCAACACCAACTTCCTTTGGCTTTTGATCCACAATGAGGGTTATCTTATTATTGATAGCTGTGATTTTGTGTTTCTGCAGATAGAGTTCGATCTCTTTTGACTCACCATCAATTTCCTCTTCACCAAAAATGCCAATATCAATATAATCAGCTAAGGTAACTGAGTAGAGAGGTTTCCTCATTTTCTCAGTTTTGTAGGAAAGAGAATCTAAATGGTCATCGCTATAATAGCGCTTTCCTTTATCGTCATTTCGGTACTTACTGACTTCGAATTCGATATCTAACTGAAATCTCCCGTTCTCAAGTTCAGTCGACTTTACCTCCACTATTCTATTCTTATAGAGCGTAACAGTCTCGAACATGTCCTTGATAACATACGTCAAGGTGTCTGGAGTTACTTCTCTAATATAGTCTACCATCTCAATTGAGGTTGTGTACGGAGGCTCCTGGAACTTCACTTTCTCAACATACCTCTTGAGTGCCGCATTCAAGGAATCCTCACCTATATAATCGCTTAAAGCGTAAAACACTAAGGAGCCCTTCTGGTATCGAATATATCCCTGCCCATCATTATACATCAGGGCCTTTTCCCTCTTAGTCTCTGTTGTCCTTTGGGTCAGGTAACCATCCAATGATGACTTTAAGAACTTTCTCATTTTGCTCTTACTGTGCTGGTGCTCTAACACTTTGAGCGACACATATTCTGATAGACTTTCAGACAACATGGTAGCGCCCAGTACATCTGCACCTATAACTTGATGTGCCCACCACTGATGTGCTACTTCATGAGCAGTCACTGCATAGGCATAATCCACACCTCCATCATCCGTGCTATCTATATCAGCGATAAAACCTAGCCCTTCTGAGAATGGAATTGTATTAGGGAATGATTGTGCAAACCCTCCACCTGTTCTTGGGAACTCAATGATACGGACTTGCTTATGTTGATAGGGACTGAACTGAGTAGAGTTGTATTCTAAGGAAGCTTTCATCCCTTCCATCATACTTTCAAGATTATATTCGTGTCCTTTATGGTAGTAGATTTCAAGATTTACATCATTCCATAAGTCTTTTTTCACCTCATATCTACCTGAGTTGAAGGCGTAGAAGTTTAACATTTTACTATCCATTTTATAATGAAAATATCTACGACCATCTTCAATCCATTCTTTCTGTAAATACCCTGGAGCAATGGCGACCTGATCTTCTGAGGTGCTTATGGTCGCTTCGAAGTCAATCCAGTCAGCATCTTTTGCGATATAGGTATTGCCTAGCGCAGTAGTGTCAGATGGGTGCGGTCTCAAATTATTTTCAGGAAGATCATACTTCTCACGCACTTCATCATCAGTAAGTTCACCACCAGTATAGCCCAAGGATGGGTATATTCCGTTATTGATAAAAGTCCCATTATCTCGCACTGGTGAGTTATTCCTTAAAAAGCGATTCGTTTTATTTTTCAATGTAAACGTAAGCGTAAGGCTATCACCAGGGGCGAGGGAACTTTCTAATCTATATATGTCGAAATTATACAAAGTGTCTTCAGAGACCAATTCATTGTCCTTGTCGAATATGAATGTGCTCAGATACTCATTGTGATTGAGGAAAATACTGTCGATGGATTGAGCAGATTTGTTGATCATCAAATATGTTCCACTTGCATCGAAGTTCAACTCCTTAGGGTAGATATTCATATTGGTTTTCACTGACACAATTCTAGGTTGAATAGCATCTTCATACCTCTTATACATTTTTTCCCAATTGGCAGTTTGTTCTTCTCGTTCATTCGATGAGATTCGAGTATTCAGAATATTGTCTTCGTAATAAATCCTAAATCCAAGGGCTAGAAAAGACAGAAGTAGAATACTAAATCCGATAGCCGTTTTGCCAGTAAATCTTGATTTCGCAATTGATAATCTTTCTTTGAAAGAGTTTGGCAAACCTCTTACCCAAAATATTCCCGTTAAAACAAGAAAAGCAAGCCCTCCAAGTGTCCAGTATGTTTTATATACCACGTAATTTCTAATGGAAGTGCCATATTCATTCATATCTGAATATTGAAAGCCTGGAGCCTGATTATATTTGAATATTGATTGTTCTATTCCAATTTGCGACAGGAAGGTCATTCCAATTGAGATTACTAACATCACGAATAGTCCTAAATATGGATTGCCAATTATTACTTGAACAAATAATGCCAGCATGGCCCAGATCACAAAATTAATGAAATTGAGCGCGTATAGCTCAAAAAGATAATGTCCAATTTCAAAATTATAGTAGCCATTGTAGACTTGTATGCTAATACCTCCAATCATTATCACTAGTAACAATACCAATTGCATTTTGAGAAGTGCAAATAGTTTGGATATCAGAAGTGTCCAATTAGGAATAGGAGTAACATCTATCAAATGGTTTACTCTTTCGATTTGACTCCTATGAACTAACATGCCAGCATACAGAAATGTTAGAATATTGATAAATAGGGCAAAACTACTACCTGGAACCAATAATATTTGCCACGTAACAGGCAGTGTTTTAGTGCCAAAAAGCTCTCCTAATACAGTTGCACTTATTAAAATGAAGATAAGACCAACTAATAAGATACTTACAAATGGCCAGCTCTTTACAATGTATTTGAAGTCTATATTGGAAAGCCTCCAAGAAGTTTTGAGATTTTGAATAAAGGTGAAATCATAAGCGACTTTAGGTAATGTGATTCTGGTGATTCCACCGAAATTTTGCTTAGTTGAGCGCTCACCTTTTTGCTTTCTAAAGCTAAACGTAAAGGCATTCTGTGAGAAGGAAAAGTATTTATATACCAACCCAAAGATAAGAGTTGATATCCCCAACCAGATAAGTCTATTGTAAATAATCACCCCTTCAATAGGTAGCATTTGTTCATTTTGCTCAGCTACTGTCCAGTACTTAGTGTAGTATGCAGCAGCTTGCTCACCATATGGATCCAATAGGGCAGAAATATATCTCAGATCAGGATCCGCCAAAATATTGCCAACTATACCTTGAACTAGCATAATGAGGATTACGGATATAAATCCAGCTGATATGTTTCTAGTGAAAGTGACAACAGCAAAGACGATAGCTCCAAAAAGAAGGACATTAGGAATCACATAAATCATGAATGCCTGTATGTATGCTCCAAATCTAAAGGCACCTACTATTTCTTGATTGGTACCTGGCAATCTGAATCCGATGAACATTGCGATTCCGATGACTAAAACTATGATGGTAACAATCAGGAATGAGCTAAAGAATTTCGCAAATAGATAGTTGGCTTTTGTAAAGGGATATGAATATAATATCGAATGCATTTCACTCTTGTAGTCCCTATAGATGGACGCTCCTATGATTGAGGGGAACAAGAAGAAGATAATCGTGGTCAATCCATTGAGAAGCCCCACAATCCCTGTGGGTGAATTGACAATTCTTGCCGATCCTGTAGTGACTGTTAGAAAATCGAAAACTCCTGCTGCACTTCCGGCTATGAACATCGATAAGATTAAGAATACACCGAGGTATATGTAAAAAGCTGGCTGCTTGAACCAATGCTTTAATTCGTGTTTAAATATTGTGGTAAACATAGTGTGATGTTAGAGATGAAAAAATGAATTATGCTACCGCAACAGGTTCTTCTGTTTTTAATGCAATAAAATAAACATCATCCAGTTGTGGATTAGCGGCCGAAAATTCTTCAGATGGCTTATCCATACTGTGCACTCTAATATTCAGTGTATTGTCTTGATTATAATTGGAAGATAATACATTGAAACTTGCCTCCATTTTTTCTAATTCATCTCTTTCGATCACTTTTGTCCAAATCTGACCTTCGATTTCAGATGTTGCCTCTTTCGGAGTTGTATGTTTTAGTATTTGACCACCATTAAGTATGGCCATTTCGTTACACAATTCTTTGACATCCTCTACGATGTGTGTCGAGAAGATAACCGTACAATTCGTCCCTACCTCTCTCAGTACATTGAGAAATCGATGTCTTTCTGCAGGATCTAAGCCAGCGGTAGGTTCATCTACGATGATTAACTTGGGGTTGTTGAGTAACAGTTGTGCGATCCCAAATCGTTGTTTCATTCCTCCTGAGTATCCAGCCACATATTTCTTACGAACCTCATAGAGATTTGTGATTTCTAGCACTTCTTTCACCAACTTATTGCGGTCTTCCTTTGAACTAATTCCTTTAAGCGTAGCAAAATAATCTAATAACTCCTCAGCTGACATTTTTGGGTATACACCGAATGATTGTGGTAAATAACCCAATACCTTTCTCAATGACATCTTATCCTCAATGACATCGATATCTCCAAAAGTGATAGTTCCTGAATCTGGGCTTTGTAAAGTGGCAATTGTTCGCATCAATGAAGATTTGCCAGCTCCATTAGGCCCTAATAGTCCAAACATTCCAGTTCCTATCTCTAAGTTGAGATTGTCAATGGCTTTGACTCCGTTTTCATAAGTCTTTGTGAGGTTGTTGATGGTTAGTTTCATAAGTCTTTTTGGTTGTTGGCTAAGGCAATGGCGTTAACGTTCGGGAAATCTGATTTTTATGACAATCAAATATATCATTTAGAAAATTAATTAGGAATTAAAATACACGAGTGGTTTATCGGTTGGATCAGACAATGATTTTTGATATCAAAACTAAATCAATGATCCATATTCAACACACCAGCCTCAATGCGAATCATTAGTTGATTAGTCTCAGGCACTTTTGGACATGAGTATCGATCGCTATATGCACAATATGGATTATAGGCTTTATTGAAGTCAATCTCTACTTCTTCTGTTTTTGGCATTCTGAAGTCTAAGTATCTACCACCTCCATAAGTTTCATCACCGTTGGTCTCATCCGCAAAAGGTACAAAAAGGTAGTCTTCATAGCCTTCAGTACTTAGGAATTGTTGATTTTGATAGACCTGGAGCGAGAGCTGTTCACCGTTGACCTCAAAAGTGAGCTCACCATAAGTACTATACGTGGGGAGCCTATCTGTACTTGTAATCATTTTGAATAGCTGTGGATTAGGATTCACAGTGAGTTTGGCAGTCACTTTATAGACTTCATTCAATGGGAAATATTCAAGCTTTTTGAAGGTTGCCAGATCTTCCTTAGTTAATGGAGACTCCTTAGGATCTTTGAATTGAGCGTTTTGTTCTTTTCTATGGGCCTTATTATCTTTTTTAAAACTTTGCGCATTTGATAAGTTTGCAAGGAAGATGAATAAGATGATTAGTGATGTTTTTTTCATTATCAGTTAGATGAGTAGAGTCTATCAAATATAAAGAATTGCAATAACTCCAGCTAAATTCAGTGTTTTCAGACCAATTGTACCGAAAATGAAACCCTTTATCACATTTTACGAATCTATTATATATTATTGCGTTAATTTTTGAGTTGAATACAAATAGTAAAGAAATATAGTGATGGAAGAAGCAACGGTTTCACAAGATTTAAAGAAAGAGCACCAAGATAAAATACGTAAAGTATTTAGCGAGGTAGGAAAAGTAGTTGTTGGGCAAGAGTACATGATCAATAGACTCCTAGTAGGTCTTTTTACAAATGGGCACATTTTGTTGGAAGGGGTGCCTGGACTAGCAAAGACACTTACAGTAAGTACGCTTGCAAGAGTCTTGCATTTAGATTTTCAGAGAATTCAGTTTACCCCGGATTTATTACCTGCGGATTTAGTAGGTACCATGATCTACAATCAACAAAAGTCCAACTTCGAAGTGAAGAAAGGGCCTATCTTCTCCAACATCATTCTGGCTGATGAAATTAATAGATCTCCTGCTAAAGTACAGTCAGCATTGCTTGAATCTATGCAAGAGAAGCAAGTGACTATTGGAGAGACTACTTTCCAATTGGACAGACCCTTCCTGGTATTGGCTACGCAAAATCCGGTGGATCAGGAAGGTACTTATCCTTTGCCAGAGGCACAAATAGATAGATTCATGATGAAAGTGAATGTAGACTATCCTTCTAAGGAAGATGAACTGGAAATAATGCGTAGAATGGCCAACATGACTTTTGATAATACAGTGGAAACTGTGCTTACTAAAGAAGATGTATTTGCTATCCGCAATGAGGTGAATCAAGTCAGTATTTCTGAGTCTTTAGAAAAATACATCATCGAACTCGTGTTTGCCACGAGAGATCCGAAGGCTTATGGATTGGATGATATCGCTGACTATATCCAATTTGGAGTTTCGCCAAGAGCAAGTATTAACTTGAACTTAGCGTCTAAAGCAGTTGCATTCTTTGAAGGACGAGAATATGTATTACCAGAGGATATCAAAGAAGTAGCTAAAGATGTACTTAATCATCGATTGATCCTTAACTATGAAGCAGAAGCTGAGAATATTACTACTGCTGACATCATCGAGACGATCTTGAATAAAGTACCTATTGGTAAATAGCAATAAAATTCAATTACATAAAAAACCCTGTCCAATTATAAGTGGACAGGGTTTTTTTATGTCTTCATAAAGCATACTTAATACTGCATGCCATTCTTTAAAGATTTGGTAACATTGACAACCTTATGAGATAACATTTGATACTCACATTTGTGACATGTTTAAAAATGAACTAACAAAACAAATTTCAAAAGCGATGAAAAAATTATTATCACTCTTATTAGTAGCAGGAATGGCGCTTACTATGACGTCATGTGGAGACGATGACAGTCCGGTATCAGAGACTTGTACTGATGGAATAATGAATGGAGACGAAACTGGCGTAGATTGTGGTGGTACTTCTTGCACCGCTTGTACTGTAGAGAATACAGTGAAGGCTGGGCTTATTATTGAAGACGAGACGTGGACTGCTGATCGAATATATGAACTAGACAGAAGAGTAATTGTAGCAGATGGTGCCACATTGACTATCGAGGCTGGGACAATTATTAAAGGTCAAGCTGGTGAGGCAGAGAATGCATCTGTATTGATTGTGGCTAGAGGTGGAAAAATAAATGCCATTGGTACTGCAGCAGCACCGATCATTTTCACAACTACACGTGATGATATAGCTATTGGCGAAACAGCCAGTAGATTAACAAAAATTGACAACAATGCTTGGGGTGGAATTATAATATTGGGCTACGCACCAATTTCTGCTAAAGCGGGAGATGACGTATCCGGAATTGAAGGTCTGCCAGCAGACGAAGATTTTGGAAAATATGGAGGCACCGATGCTGCTGACAACTCTGGTACGTTAAAGTATGTATCTATCCGTCACGGAGGAATAACTATTGGTGATGGAAATGAGATCAATGGATTGACTCTCGGGGGAGTAGGTAATGGAACTACCATTGATCAGGTTGAAGTATTTGCTACTGTTGATGATGGAATCGAATTCTTCGGTGGTACGGTCAACGTGACCAACGTAGTAGTTGCATGGCAAGGAGATGATGGTATTGATATCGATCAAAACTATTCAGGAACAGTAACTAACTTTGTAGTAACACATGGAGCTGGAGTAGGTACGGACGAAGGGTTAGAAATTGACGGGCCAGAAGGAACGTTAAAGGATGGTAAATTCACATTGGTAAATGGGACAGTTATTTCTGATGGAGAGGGATCCGCTGCTGATTTGAAATCTGATGCACAAGGTACGCTAGATAACATATTATTTGAAGGATATGCTTCTGCTATCGTAAAGGTAGAAGGTGAGTATGACCAGGATGATTGTACAGATCATGCGACAAAAGCATATACAGATGCACTTCAAAACCTCATAGCTGGAGATTTAGTGGTTCAAAATAGTAAGTTGGATGCTATCAAAGTTACTTCTAAACAGAATGACGATAAAGAAGCTAAGTGTGGAGTTTTTGCCCAAACTGATATAGATGCTGCTACAAATGCAGTGACAATAAAATCTGATGCGACTGGAGCTGATAAGAGTGTATTCTCTTGGACGGCAGCTTTTGCAGCGGGATTGTTGTAAGAGTTAAGATTAATTTATACAATTAGACCCTGGGCATATTTGCTCAGGGTTTTCTGTTTTAGCACCAGATTTATTTAATCCTATGTTTCGATATTGTTACCATCGTTAAATTGCGATTAAGCTTCTTCAGACTCTTTGAATTCCCTACTTTGAGTAGTAACTTATACGGTTTATCTTCTATGTTATCTTAATGTTATTAACCAGCGTTTTATACTACCAATAATTAAAAATTTGATAAACTACTCTTAGATATTCCCCATTTCACTCTTTCTACTTTTGTCCCATAATTAACATGACAATGAGAAAGACATTATTTATTTTAGTACTAGCAGTAATAACAACCACTACGTATGCACAGAAAGGATTTCTAAGAGGAAAGATTCTAGATAAAGAATTTGGAGATGGACTGATCGGAGCGACAGTTTCTAAACAAGGTACTGGAATTGGTTCAGCAGCTGATTTTGATGGAAACTATTCATTGGCCTTAGATGCTGGTACACATACGATTGTTTTCCAATTTGTATCTTATCAGACCATTACTATTAGTGATGTCGTGATCACCGAAGGAGAGTTAACTAAACTGGATGTAGAAATGGGTTCTGCTTCTACAGAGTTAGAAGAAGTAGTAGTTACAGCTACAGAAATAAGAGATACAGATATAGCATTATTAACAGTTCAAAAGAGATCAGTCAATACCGTTGATGGTATTTCTTCACAAACATTTCGAAAAGTAGGAGACAGTGACTTAGGTGCAGCTATGAAGCGGGTGACAGGAGTATCTGTGCAGGGCGGTAAATATGTTTATGTAAGAGGCCTGGGAGATAGGTATTCTAAAACAACGCTGAATGGGATGGGCATACCAGGATTAGATCCTGATCGAAATGCTGTGCAGATAGATATATTTCCTACGAATACTATTGAGAATGTCGTGGTCTATAAGACTTTCACACCTGATTTGATGGGAGACTTTGCAGGAGGTATAGTAGATATAGAGACTAAGAGCTTTCCTGAAGAAAAAACAACAAATGTTTCATTTGGCGTAGGTTTCAACCCAGAGATGCATTTGAGAAACGATGCGATCACTTATGATGGTGGAGGTACTGATTTTTTAGGATTTGATGATGGAACAAGGAAATTGCCTTTTGATAAATCGACTTTTATTGAAAACGCAGTAGGAGCCAATGCTGTAGAAGGTGCGCAAATTGAAGGGTTTACAAGAGCATTTGATTCGCAATTGGGAGCAAAAAGAGCTTCTAATTTCATGAATTACAACTTTACATTTAACCATGGTAATCAAATTGATAAGGAAAAAGTGACGATTGGTTACAATGCAATCTTTAGTTATAAGAAAAATGAAGAATATTATGATAGAGTTACCTTTGGAGAGACCATAAAGTCTAATGATAAAAGCATTAATGATTTACAAGGTGAAGCCATAAGGTCAGGAACTATTGGTAATAAGGATGTAACATGGAATGCACTAGTTGGCGGGGCATTGAAATTTGAAAACCACAGCTTTTCAGCGAATATATTAAGAACTCAGAATGGAATTTCATCTGCTTTTGAAGGGAATAGCGCTGACCTTGATGATAATCCTTCAGTCTTGGCAGTGGATGTACTAACTTATTCGCAGCGGTCAGTTACTAGCGGTATGCTTATTGGAAAGCATAATTTTGATAAGTTCAAGGTCGAGTGGAAAGGAAACCTTAATTGGTCAAGAATTTATGAACCAGATTTCAGGCAAACACAAATTGAAATAGAAGACGAGGGTACATTTGGGTTGAATGTAGGAGTAGGTGCAGGAGTAGATCGATTCTACAGAGACCTTAATGAAACCGGTCAAAGTTTTAAGTTTGATGTTACTTATCCTTTTGGAGATAAGAACAAGCTCAAAGCAGGAGCCATTTCTACCTTTAAAAAGCGTGATTTTGAAGTTATAGAATACCTCTTCGTAAACAGAGGTGATATAGCGATTACTGAAGACCCTAATTCTTTATTGCAGTCAGAGAATATTTGGACTTTAGACAAAGGGGTAGGTATCGTGGCAAGGGGAAATGGAATAAACCCTTCAAAGACATTTGATGCTAGGCAATCTGTTTTTGGAGCTTATGTAATGTCAGAAATGAATATACTTTCTAACCTAAAAGCAATTTATGGTGTTAGAGCTGAGAAAGTAATGATGTATTATACAGGAGAAGATCAGAGTGGTGAAGAGCTTGATGATCAAGAAACATTGAATGCGTTAGATATATTACCTTCTGCTAACTTAGTATATTCTTTATCTGAAGATATGAACTTAAGAGGGTCATATAATAGAACTTTAGCAAGACCGTCTTTTAAGGAGAAGTCAAATGCACAGATTTTTGACCCAATAAGTGGAAGAACATTTATAGGAAACTTAGATGTAGACGAAACTCATATTAGCAATTTTGATGTGAGGTGGGAGTATTTCTTTGGCCGTGGTGAAATGGTTTCTTTCTCAGGTTTTTATAAGGATTTTAGTGGGCATATCGAGATGATTTCTTTTGATACTGCACCAGACCAGGTAACTATTAGAAATGCTGGAAAGAGTACAGTTACCGGAATAGAAGTTGAGTTTAGAAAGAATATTACTAACAACCTGGCTTTTGGCACTAACGCTTCATTTGTGAAATCGGCAATTGATATGAAAGAAGTCATAGTCAACACTGATGGAAAAACTGAATATGAGTTGAGACAAGAAAATTTGAGAGATGGGGAGACAATGGAAAGCACTAGGGATATGTCTGGTCAAGCTCCATATGTAGTAAATGGATACCTCAATATTAGTAACAATAACAAAAGTATCAATGCCAATATATCCTATAATGTGCAGGGTGAAACACTAAATATTGTCGGATCGGGACGTTTTCCAGATATTTACACCAAATCTTTTCATAGTTTAAACCTAAATGTATACAAGGATTTAGGTGCTGATATGAAATCAAGAGTAACGTTAGGTGTGAATAACATTCTCGGTGCAGAAAGAGAAAATGTATATAAGTCTTATGAGGCTAAAGATGAAGTCTATTCTATTTTTCAACCAGGGAGAACATTTACTGCGAAGTATAGCTATACTTTCTAGTTACTACACAACATTAAGATAACAAAAGGAAGCCTCATTTGAGGCTTCCTTTTGTGTTTTTAGGGTAATACCTTAAGAATGCTTGTTTCAATGTTAAGAAATTGTTAAGTTTAAATACACTTTCAAGTATAGGTATTCTTAATGTTGATTTTATGTGCGGTAGATTCACCACTTTTCTTTTTATGATATTGCTTTTCACCTTTCAGGTGAGTTATGCATTGTCTATTGAGGAAAAATCTACTAACCATGTTTTTGATCAATTGTTGAAAATAGAGAACACTACCTTATCAGAAGATATAATAGAAAGTTACAAGACAGACTTTTTAAAGACCATTAGCTCTTATCAGAGCAAACAAGTCAAAAGAGGGCAAAACACTAAGGCATTAAAACACTTGTTCTACAAAACGCATCGTCAGTACCTCAAAAGCTATGTTCCCTATCAATCATTTGCCAAACTACTAACTGATGGTACTTATGGCTGTTTGACCGCAACAGCTTTATACGCCCTATTATTAGAGGAGCTTGGCTATGAGTATGAGATTATTGAAACCAATTATCACATCTTTTTAGTTGGGGAAGTTTCAGGGCAGCGATTTTTGATAGAGTCTACAGATCCGATTAATGGTTTTTTAGACTCTGATAAAGAAATTGATGAAAGATTAAATGAAGTTACAGCCAAGGGTGCAACTCCTAGCACTGAAGATCGCTATCGTTTTTCCTTCAATATCAATCGCTCTATTTCACTAGAAGAAATGGTTGGGCTTCAATATTATAACATGGCTTCTCAAGCTTACAACAATGGTAACTACATTCAAGCAGTGGCTGATCTTGATAGAGCACATCAATATTATCAGTCAGAAAGGATCAATGAGTTCCTATTGCTAGTCATCGATAGGATCGCATTGGACAGAAATCTTCTAATCGAGTTGAATCTCAATAAGCAGCGGTTTCAAATACTAGCTACTCTGTAGATTATTCAATGGCGTTCTTGCGCTTTTTATGCTCTTCGACTATTGTCTTCATTTTCTCTATTTCAAGAAAGACACTATCTCTTTCATTTTTATTGATAAAAATTCTTTCATCTAGTACTTTCGATTGGAGTTGATTCCGTTCTACTAATTGCTCCAGACGGACGATTTCATTTTTTGTCGAGGTGAGTTTGTTTGAAAATTCAACACTATCTTTTACTAGTCGCTGATGTTTTTTAGTTGTGATCGAGACCGCTCTTTCAGCTTCATCTATTTGCTTTTGAACAACACTGCGATGATATTTTTTCGTGAAATCATAAACTGATGTTTTAAGAAAATCATCAATAGAGTAATCCTCTGTGTCAAGTACTGATGAGCCTAGCCAAACAGTGGTAGAAGTTTCATCACTCTGCGTAGTAGAGTACAAAGTACTATCTTCAAACAGTTGTTCATCTATTGAGAAATTAAGTATGGTGGCATAGGTGCCACGTTCTCGGTACTTACCCAGTGAACGTAATTTTTTCGCCCATTGGTCTAGGATGTCATCTACAGATCCTTCGATCGTGCTTTTGTATCCATTTACCTTGTCCTCAAGAATACTTTCTTTCTGTGCTTGCACTTTGATCTTTTGTGCATGAGACCCTAGAGCTATTAAGACTAAAGTAATTGAGGTGATTATGTTTTTCATATTCTGATAGTTATTGCAGTGATTAACTGCTTTTATGACAACAATATACTGTTGCAGATGTTATAGATATAGTCGATATTCAAATATCGTGCATATTTTAATTATTTCAACATAAAGCAAATCTTATACCATTGAAACATATATTAATAACAGGCGGGAGCGGACTGGTAGGGCAAAGACTTACTGAGATATTATTAGCGAATGGCTATCAAGTCTCTTGGTTGAGTCGATCAGGGAAATCTAGTGCGGGTGTAAAGGGATATCGGTGGAATCTTGAAGACATGACTATTGATGCTGATGCATTAGACACTGTTGATGCAATTATACACCTGGCTGGAGAAAGTGTTGCTAATGGGCGGTGGACATCCTCTCAAAAGAAAAGGATTCTTGATAGTAGAGTTTTATCGACTAAACTTTTGTATCAAGCACTCACTGAATCTACGCATAAAGTAGAAACTATTATTAGCGCTTCAGGAACTGGTTATTATGGCGTTGATACTGGTTCCCAGTTATTGACAGAGGATGATCCTTCAGCAAGTGATTTCTTGTCCATGGTGACACAGGAGTGGGAACAGGAGGTTGATCATATTAAATCATTGTCTCTCAATGCGGTAAAGTTAAGATTCGGAGTGGTGCTAAGTGAAAATGGTGGAGCACTGGAGAAAATGTTATTGCCTGTGAAATGGAGAGTTGGCGCAGCTCTAGGTAAAGGAAACCAATTCATGAGCTGGATTCATATTGATGACTTATGTCAAATGATCGTGTTCTCAGTAGAAAATAAATTAGATGGAGTGTATAATGCTGTCGCACCGAATCCAGCTACAAATCTAGAAATGACTGAGGAGATGGCTATCCAACTTGATAGGTCCCTGTATTTACCCAATGTACCATCATTTGTATTAAAACTGTTTTTAGGCGAGATGAGTAGTATAGTTTTAGGAGGAAACAAAGTCTCATCAAGGAAGATTGAAAAAGAAGGATACCAATTCAAATTCCCTTTGCTAGAAAAAGCACTGGAAAATTTACTAAGATAAATCGAATATCACTTTGTAGGTAAGGGCTCATCTATTAAATTCGAAGCCTTTTGTTTGAAAAAAGCGAGAATTATGGAAAAGAAGAAAGTTATGAACAAGGAAGAACAACGCATTATTAAAGCATTTCAAGATAAGAATTGGAACGAAATAAAGAGTACTGACTCTTGGGTGATATTCAAGGTGATGTCAGAATTTGTAGAAGGATTTGATAAGCTGGCTAAGATTGGGCCATGTGTGTCCATCTTCGGATCAGCACGTACACAAGAAGATCATCCTTATTATAAAACAGCGGAGGAAATTGCTTCCAAACTTGTTAGACATGGATATGGAGTGATTACTGGTGGTGGACCAGGGATCATGGAAGCAGGTAATAAAGGAGCTAAAGCTGAAAAAGGAAAATCTGTTGGATTGAATATCAAGCTTCCTTTTGAGCAAGATGGAAATTCATACATCGATCAAGATAAGTTAATTTCATTTGATTATTTCTTCGTACGCAAGGTGATGTTTGTGCGCTACTCACAAGGGTTCATTGTGATGCCTGGAGGGTTTGGGACATTGGACGAATGCTTCGAAGCGATGACACTTATTCAGACCAAGAAAATTGGAAGATTCCCTATTGTATTGGTTGGAAGAGAATTCTGGGGAGGGCTGGTCGATTGGATCAAAGCAACTTTACTAGAAAAGGAAGGCAATATTAGTCCAGAGGATTTGGATTTATTCAACATTGTTGAAACCCCAGATGAAGCGGTTAAAGTGATAGATGACTTCTATGCGAAATTCCAATTGTCTCCAAACTTCTAGGAAACTCTCATCAAAATATGAATATACTAAAAACAGCTTCGCTGCTATTGAGTATTACTTGTTTGATTGCGTGTAATAGAGGGAATGATAATATTCAACATACAATAGATGTTGACAACCCTCCTTTAGGAGAATTTCCAAGTCACTCGATTGCGAAGTCACTGGCCATTCCAGATTCACTATCATTTGCTGGAGAAGCGGTTCCTTTACATATCCCTGATGTTATAGAGCGGCTAGATCGTGAGCTTCATATCAACACCTACTGGCACAACAACACGATTTTTTTGATGAAGCATGCGAATAGGTGGTTGCCGCAAATGGAGCCAATATTAAAGGAATATGGAATTCCAGATGATTTCAAATATTTGACGGCCATTGAAGGGAGTTTTAGGAATGACAAATCACCAGCGGGAGCAGTGGGTTTTTGGCAAATGAAAAAGGAAACCGCAAAGGAGTATGGACTTGAGGTTACAAAGGAGGTAGATGAAAGATATGACCCCCTCAAATCTACTGTGGCGGCTTGTAAGTATATAAACCGTGCTTATAAAAAATTTGGTAACTGGACCAATTCCGCAGCATCGTACAACAGAGGAATGGGAGGCTTGAGTCGTGCGTTGAGCCATCAAAACGATAGTAGCTATTATAATTTGATGCTAAATGAAGAGACATCACGCTATGTATTCCGTATTCTGGCAATCAAGGAAATCATAGAGAACCCAAAGAGATATAACTTCAATATCGAACAAGATCATCTTTATACGGCTGAGAAGGTTCGATACGTGGAGATAACTACTTCTGTGGATGACTTGGTCCAATGGTCTATTGATCAAGGGATCAACTATAAACTTCTCAAACGACACAACCCTTGGCTTCGAAAAGATAAGTTGACAGTAAAAAAAGGAAAGAGTTATCAAATAGCTATCCCAGTTGATCAGCCATATAGATAATGATTATTCAGTTGGGCCTGAATAACTAGTAACTGCTGAACTGACTTTTTACCAAGAGATTGGTCTATAGTCCTTTAGGAATTTACCACTCCAATGTTTGCCTGTGTTGATACCGTCAAATAAAGGATCCATGACACGTGCAGCACCATCTACTATGTCTAGTGGTGGTTGGAAGTCATGAATCTCTTCTTTTCGTTTAGCCAGTTCTGCAGGATCTTCATCTGTCACCCAGCCAGTATCTACGGCATTGGTATATATCCCATATTTGGCAAAGTCAGAAGCTGAAGTAAGCGTCATCATATTGAGTGCAGCTTTCGCCATGTTGGTATGTGGATGGCGATCCTCTTTGTGAAACTGATGAAATTTACCTTCCATGGCTGACACATTGATGACATGTTTCATGCCTGTATTATCTTTTTTCATCAAATTGACAAGACGATTACACAATACAAATGGAGCCACGGAGTTCACTAACTGAACTTCTAGCATCTCATTGGTATGAATCTCTCCAAGCTTAAGTCTCCAACTATTTGTTGTTCTTAGATCTACTTGCTGCAAGTCAGCATCTAATTTCCCATCAGGAAAAACCTCTTCTGCAGTTAACGAGTTGTCTATACTATAAGGAATTTGGGATAGCTGTGCAGATGAGCTCAATCCTATCCCTAGCTGTTTACCATGCCAAGTAACTGGTAGATTTTTTTGTTGCCCTTTCACAATACCAGAGCTGAGAGTATTGAGCTCTTGAATACAAGCATTGTGATCAGATAATAGCCCTTGAGCGTGCTCAGGAAGTTTTTCGAATGCCAATCCCTCATTAGGCATCAAGTGTTTGTAGAATCCTGCAGGACGTCTTACTGTCTGTGCAGCATTATTGATCAATATGTCGAGTCTTTCATACTGCTGCTCTATAAAGTTACAGAATATCTCTACACTTGGAATATGTCTGAGATCGAGGCCATGAATTTTTAGACGGTCGCTCCACTCGTTATAGTCAGATTCTTTGGCAAATCTAAGAGCTGAGTCAACTGGAAATCTTGTGGGTGCAATCACTGTTGCACCAGATCTAAGCATCATCAAGGTGATGTGATAACCAATTTTTAATCTTGATCCAGTAACTAGGGCTACCTGTCCAGTGAGGTCAGCTGTTTGAAAACGTTTGGCATAATTGAAATCACCACACTCTTTACACATTGTATCGTAAAAGTGATGTAGTTTAGTGAAGACTGTCTTACAAACATAACAGTTACGTGGAGCGACCTCTACGTCCCGCTCCTCTTCTGGATCGATCATCGCTGGAGCTAGGAATATCGTAGCTTCTCGTGCACTTCTGATCCCAGTTTTTTTGCGATTATGTTTGTCTCTCTCTTGAACTTTTCTTTTAGCTGCTTTTTTACCATTTTTCTTGCGCTTTAAGAATTCTTCTCTGCTCGGTCTTGAGAACTTTCCTGCCGCAATTATCAGCGCAGTCCGATCTTCTTTTAGGATTTCAAAAATTTGATCAGTATCCTTATTCAATGATTCTAAAATGGAAATGCATTGACGAATTTCCTGCTCACTGATTGCATTTGGTATTGCTTCTTCTCCTTGCTCTGTCATGGGATACTAATTTGGCTGCAAAAATAGTGAATATAATAAATGATTTGAATTTATATCTAAGGAATGATTTTCGGAAAACACTGGAATAATACTAAAAAAGCAATAAAAATAGTTCAAGGAATCTGTAATATTTCAGAGCTACTTATAGACTAATGATATGAATACTAAATTATACTGTGATGAAAAAGAGCGAACCAAATAAACTAACTATCAAACAAAAACTAATCAAATTTCACAAAGGAGAAGTGAAGCAGTTCAATACCATGTTAGGGATTGAAAAATCAGTTAACCAAGCTTGTGATAAATGTTAGGGTTGGTTTCACAAACTTTCCTGCTGCTATTATCAAAGAGGCACTTTAGAAATTGATCTATATACTTATTTGAGGACTCTAGAATTCGATAAACTAATCTTACATCAGGTGATGGTATTGGATAACCCCTCTTATTGCTCATGCTTGATTGGGCTTAGTTTGAGTTCAAAAACAGTGAGATCCTGAATGAATTCTAATTCTTGAAAAAAGTGAATTTCACTAATTGGAGTAGAATTCCGTTTTAATAAAAGGAATAAGTGCCAAAATAGCAGCGTGTTCGTAATAAGAAGTTCTTGTTATTAGATCATTCGTTAAGATTCCTACAGCGCCATTTTTCTGTTTTGAATTTTGTCTTTTGAAAACTAAGTCGTCAGCTTCGCCTAGCTCAACACCATCTTCGATTAATGTTTGCACTTCTCTTGGTAGCACAAAGGAGCCAGTTCTTGCTTTTCCTGATTGATGTTTTGATAGGATCACAATCCATGCATAAGCTTCCATATCTCCATGATGATAGGCAATTCCACCCTCGATGCCTATCCAGTAATCGGCATTCGGCATTGTTGATTTAGTATAAAGTGCGCGATTAGAGGCACCTTGGTAAGTCTCCTCATCGGACATTGGTTGATCACTAACTTTAGAAGGACTATTGATCCCTACAAAGTCAAATTCATCATTAATAAAGACCTTTTTGAAGGCTTCTGAAACACTTTTTATTTTTGCAGGATTTTGAGATCCTACGATGACTTTCTTCATATCGCTATTTTGCTATTGGTTGAAATATAGTCTACTAATATCTATTCTAAAATTTTTTGGCATAGATATTGAAAACCCTCAGGTAAATAAGTTTCACTAAACAGAGGGAGGAGATTATGAAAAAGTTAGGATCTATAGTATTCGCCATGCTATTGTTAGCAATAGCAGCGAAGGCAGGACATGGAAAGAAGAATGAAACTAAGGCTGTTTTTACAGCGAAGAGAGGGCAATTGATAGAAGTATTTATCGATGGACGATTGATCAATCGTCACCCACAGGAGGAGGTGAAGGTTAAAATGCTACCAGGGAAAAGACACGTGAAAGTGAAAGTAGTAAATAGGAGAGGAAGAACAGATTTTGTTGTTCAGAATAGAATTCACGTTAGTCATGGATACACTAATTTTTATTCAATGGAACGGAATAGATATGGTGAATTTGGAATAGCTAAAACAGGGCAGTTGAAATATGGGCCACATAAATCCTCTCGGGCCTATGATGGGGATCACGACAGAAAAGGAAGGGATAGAAGGTTAGTGATTTGTAGAAACCGTTACTAATAGAAATACTTAATCAAAGTGTTGATTAGCCATTTTGAAAAATTCGTATAGGGAGGGTAGACAAGCCTCCCTATATGTTTGCCAGATAGTTGTTTGATCACTGACTTCTCATTCGAGAATGCTTTGAAACCATAAATACCATGCGACTTTCCAATGCCGCTATTATTTACACCTCCAAAAGGTAATTGATTTTGAGCAAATTGGACAACACAGTCGTTGGTGCAAGCACTTCCTGAAGAGGTTTGACTTAGGACAAGCTTCATGTTCTTATTAGACTTACTAAATACATAAAGAGCCAAAGGTTTGGGCCTTTGATTGATGTATTCAATGGCTTCAGGTAGGCTAGTATAGGTGAATATCGGTATTACTGGCCCGAAAATCTCTTCATGGGCAACATCCATGGCATTAGTCACACCAGAAAGTATCGTTGGGCTAATGAAGTTTTGTTTCTTATCGTGTTCTCCACTATATACCACATTCGCTCCTTTGTTGACTGCATCTTCGATAAGATGTATCAAGCGTTGGTAGTGCTTTTTGTTGACTATTCGTGCATAGCAATGTGAGTATTTGTATTGAGCATTCCCCTTGCCAAACTGTTTGTCAATAGCTTTAATAAACTCCTCAATGAAGGCTTTTTCTATGCTCTTTTCCACTATCAGATAATCTGGAGCAACGCAAATTTGTCCTGCATTTACAAATTTCCCCCATGCAATTTTTTCTGCAGTAGATTTTAGATTTGCTGTCTGATCAATGATGACGGGAGACTTTCCACCAAGCTCAAGCGTGACAGAAGATAGGTTCTCTGCGGCAGCCTTCATTACGATCTTACCAACCGCAGGGCTTCCAGTATAGAAAATGTGATCAAAAGGTAGTTTTAGTAGAGCGGTGGAAAGCTGAATACCTCCTTCATATAAAGCTATTTCTTTCTGATCAAATAGTTCTTCAATCATCTCAGCCAAGAGTGAAGCAGTATTTGGCGTTATTTCTGAGGGTTTCAGAATGGCCGTACATCCAGCAGAAATCGCAGAGACCAATGGCCCTATTTGCAAATTGAATGGAAAGTTCCATGGAGCAATGATCAAGCTAGTTCCCTTAGGTTCATATTGGATATAAGGACGTGATCCCAGCATAGTGAGAGGTGCATCTACTTTTTCGGGCTTCATCCACTTTTTCAACTCATCTTTGGTGTGTTTGATGTCCATGATCACTGGATATATTTCAGTGAGATCAACTTCTTCTTCTGGTTTTTTAAAGTCCTCAAAAATGGCTTTTTGAATATCTACACGATGTTCTAAGATCCATTTTTCAATTTTAGTTAGTTTGGCTATTCGATCCTTGGCAGTACTAGCTCGAAGTGTAATGCTGTACTGATTCTGAAGTTGGAATAAGTTAGTCACCTCTGTCTCCAATGAGGTATCCATAGAAACTATAACCGCCATATCAATCGATCTTTAGAAAAATTAAACAAAAAAATACCCTTCAAAGATAAAGGGTATTTGTGATAACAAGAAGTTAAGTGTCTTAGTTTTGAATAATACGCACTTCTACTCTTCTATTTCTAAGCCTAGAATTTGCATCATTACTTCTACTAAGGGGTTGTGTACCTCCAAAACCCTTAGTGAGGACTCGTTTTTTGGAGACTCCTTTTTTTACAATATAAGCTTTAGTAGCCTCTACTCTTTTTTCTGAAAGTTTCATGCCGAGTTCGCTGTTTCCTCTAAAGTCTGTGTGCCCCTCTAGTTGGATAATCATATTGGGATTTTCAACCATATTCTGAGCTAGCTTGTCAAGTTCGTCATGAGCTGCAGAAGAAATGTTACTTTTATTTTGCCCAAATGTTAGGGCTTCTAACCTGACTACTTTACCTATACCATTCGCAGTCATTTCGAAAGTTCGTTCTATCGATCTAGTACTATCAGCTTCTGCGGAACTAACTTTGATGTTTAGTGGTAGATACCCTTGAGATTTCATAGTGAGCTCATAAGCATCTCCATCCTCCATCTTAAACTCAAATGCAGTATTATTGAATAGACCTACCTTACTTCCATATGGAAGACTTTCATAATATACACGTGCTTTAACCGGCTCTTTAGTTTCTGAATCAATTATGATTCCAGTGACCAAAACGGGGTTGTTTTGACCGTACGATAGTGTCGAGATGATACAGCCACATAAAATAAAAAGGGATGTAATTTTTTTCATAACAGTCTCAGTTCTTTGTTACAGTGTTTCAATTTTCGAGCCAGTTTAATTATTCTTTGACTATCTTAAATTCTACACGTCTGTTTTTAATACGACCTTCTCTAGTCTCATTAGAGTTAGCAGGTAGTGTTTCACCATAATACTTGATCGATATTCGTTCTTTGGATACCCCAGTGCTCATGACGTAATCAGCTACTGCTGTAGCTCTTTTCTTAGACAAGTTCATGTTATACTCATCAGGACCTGAGGTGTCAGTGTGTCCAGCAATTTCGATTACCATTGATGACCTGTCTGCAAGTATTTTTGCAAGTCTGTCAAGTTCAGGTTTAGACTCTGATCTTAATGTAGCTTTGTCAAAATCGAAGAAAACATTATTTAGTGTAACCACAGCTTGTTCTTCAATAGGAACTAGTTTTAAGTCTTTATGAGTTATTTCCTTAGCATCTCCTTCAATTTTCTTCAAATCTATATTCTGGCTTTCAGCAATATATCCGTCAGCTTCTGCTCTCCATCCGTATAATTCTCCTTCTGGTAGAATCATTTCATATTTCCCAGTGATTGGATCTGAACTCGCTACACCAATTTCTTTGCCATCTGACAACCTTTCATAGATGATTTTTGCTTCGATAGGTTTCCCAGTTTTGGCATCTATGAGTTGGCCACTAACCGCGATCACTCTTTCTGGCATCACGAAAATTGGTAGAGGAATTCGATAAATATCAGCATCTTCTTCACTGATTCCTCTAGAGTAGTAAGCATGTTCACTAGTAACTGGAATATTGAAGAATAGATCCTCTTGATCCGAATTGATAGTTTCTCCTAGGTTTTCAGGAGTAGTCCAGTTAGTCCAAGTATCATCCAGCCTCTTTACAGCGTAAATGTCACTTCCTCCAAAACCACTATACCCATTAGATGAAAAGTACAAAGTTTTATTATCAGCCGCTAGAAATGGGCATGACTCTTCCCCAGCTGTATTAACCTGATTCCCTATGTTTAGCGGTTCTGACCAAACACTGTCGTTCTTAGAAAAACTAACATAAAGATCTCTTCCACCATTAGTATCTTCTCTGTCCACTGACATTAACAGGACTTTTCTGCTATTTGTAAGGTAGTAATTGGCCTTGTCAGAATAATTATAATCATTTTCTATTCTAACAGTAGTTGGTTTTGTCCATTCTCCATTTCTATTATTACTCATGGATATTCCAGAGACCATCTTACCATTATCTAAATATCGATTACCAAGCAAGACTACTGCCGTTTTTCCATCAGGAGTGACTGAACTCACAAAATTAGGACCAGCATTGTTCAATGTTGGGCCAATATTTTTTGCTTTTTCCCACTCACCTGTTTCTGTATTTTTTTCAGAATACCAAATGTCTTCGCTGTCTGCAACTCCACCTATATTTTCTGGATGATTTTTACGACTGAAATAAAGCACTTTACCATCAGGGGATAATAGCGGCTTAAATTCTTTGTATTCACTATTGACATTCTCACTAAGTCTCTCAATGATTAGACCAGCATTAAGTAATTCAGGAATATCAATAGTTGCTACTATAGGAATGTCTGAATCCGATATTGCAATGGCATCGATACTGTAGTATTCTGGTACAGCGGCACCATCAAATTCAATTTTTACTGCTGCTACCTTATATGGAGTCTTCTCTATGAAAACATTCATTACACGCGCTTTAAGCGGAACTGGCTTGGGATTGAAAGTATTGATTTCATACTCGACTCCTTTTTCATCATAGACCAACACTCTAAATATAGCAGTAGGGTTATAAGACTCTGCAATTGCGATTTGACGAATGTTAATGGCTGTGGCAAAACCAACTTTGATAAAATCTTTTTTATTAGCGCGATCGGGTGTCCAAGCACCAGGGTTTTCCCCTCCAGCGGGCAGGACATTTGGTTTTCCCAGTATCTGCTGTGCGGAGTATTGTATTGGAGTGAGTTCAGATGAGAATTCTATTACTTCGGAAGCCCATTGAATACTTTGTGCAGAAACGCCAATAACGCTAACTACAGCAAATAGAAATGTAAGTAAATGTCGGGTCATAAAACGAGGTGTTGATACTAGAACAAAATTTTGGTATTGTAAACATAGTCAAAAAAATGTTTTTTTTAATAATACCTTACATTATATCAGGAGGAAATTATTCAAAAGAAGTCTTGTTGAATAAAGTGTATCCGAAATGAATAAATAAACCTAATTTGGTTTCTGGATCATCGTAGTAATTTATGTTGGCAGCGATCGGTCCAATTGGACTATGATAGACTAAGCTAGCCGTAGCGGTCAGGGAAATATCATCAAAGGAAAAGGACTTTGTACGAGCTACTTGAGAAGGACTTGATATGATCTTGTTAATTGATTTGAATAAATAGCCTTCTAATCTGAAGTCAATTTTAGAATTTAGGGATATGATATTTTTTATGCCAAGGGCGATGTAATTATTTGCTCGCAAGTTTTGTAAAATTAGGGTCCGACTATCGGTTAGCGGATTGAAAGATGGAGTATTGATAATTGTGCCTGTGAATGTTTTGAAATCTTGCTGATTCGAGAATACCGATTCCGCGAGGTATCCATAAGAATAGTGCTCAGATACACGAAAGTATTGTTCTTGCTCTACTTTGAGCTGGAACCACTGCTGAGCGGTTGTAGATATCTCATCTAAAATTGCTGTACTCCCAGGAGTATATACTTCTTGAGCGTCATAGTAAGTCAGTTTCAGATTGGATGATTTTCCCATACTAGCATACTGAGGCCTGTTTAACGTGTTACTTGACAAGTTCAATTGGTATTTATAACCTTTTATCTTTTGCAGATCCAAGGTGTCTGTCGAGTTCAGTATGTTGGTATTGCTGAATTCGTTATTATTATTGAATGCTGCTGCTGTACCAACAAGCTTATGTTTGGCTCCGATTGGTATTCCTATATTTAAGCCTACATACCTATCAATTTTATCAACTATCGTTCTTTTAGGATCATCAAGAAGTAGCTCATTTGTATTGATATAGTTCCAATTGTTATACCTGAGGTCAGGCCCGAAGTACAACCTCCCCTTGCCAGGCATCATAAATTTGGATGTAATCGAAGCAGAGGTGTAAAAATTGCCTGCGTAGAGATTAACATTAGTTTTTGAAAAATATTTATCAAATCGATAATATTTCAGACTTAAGTTGACATGACTTATGTTTCTAGTAGAAATAAGCCCTCCTAAACCGGCACTAAAATTATTTCTGGGTCGACCGAAGAGATGAAATTCGAATAGACCACTAACTGAATCATAGAGAATGTCAGGATATACAGTCTTAAAGTAGTCTTCGGACACGAGTCGGTAATAACCGGTTTTTATATCCTTAGGAGTGTAAGACACCGATTTTCTACCGAACAATCTTCTTATATACTTTCTTTGTCTGGAGTTGAATCCATGAAACTTTATCTCGTTGAAATTTAGTGAAGTACGTCTTTGAAGAAAGTCTTTCCTATCTTGAGTGAGTTGTTCTTTATTACTTCTACGAGTTATTTTCGATTTGATTTCGTCAATATTTTCGATTGCTGTACTGTAACCGCTATCAATCATGCTTTTCACTTTACTAAAATCTAAGGCGGAGAAATTAGAAAGATCAGGTTGTAAATAGATCCCTTTTTCACCAACGCTCGAAGGTTCTGATTTATCAACCATCATATATACTATTGACTGATTTATCAATTTATCATCCTGATCATAAGGGTAATTTTCGAATACTTTGGAAGAAACATTCGATCCGATTATTACATCCGGGTTGAATTCATCCATGGCGATATTGACTGGGAAATTATTGTAAATTCCTCCATCAAATAGGTATTGCCCTTCAATCTTGATTGGTCGATAGAAAAAGGGGACAGACATCGAAGCTCTGACTGCTTTACCAAGCGATCCAGACTTAAGAATGACTGTTTTTTGAGTGAATATCTCTGCCGCTACTGCTCGGAATGGAATGAACAAACTATCAAAGTTATAATTGGCTACTAATGACTCTCTCGCAAATCGCTCCACTAATTCATAGTTGATCGAAAGGTCATCAGCAAGACTTGAGTTGAAAGAGGCATTGAGTGATGAGTCAATAGAGAAGTCTATATTGACCCAAGCGGCATTATCATCTTCTTTATTGAAGTAATAGTTATATTCGTTTCGAATTTCTCCTTTGACCCACTTTTGAAAATCTTCTGAGGTAAGTATAGCTTCGATCTGCTCCACTGAGAATCCGGCTGCGTAGCACGCCCCAATCACACTGCCCATAGAAGTGCCTACGATGTAGTCAATTGGGATATTATGTTCTTCAAGAGCTTTTAGAGTGCCAAGGTGGGCTAGTCCTTTTGCTGCGCCACCACTCAATACGACACCTACCTTTTGTCCATAAATATTACTGACTAAGAACATGAATATGAGTATAGATAGGACAGTCTTTTTCAAAATGTGAGACTTTATGAATTGAGTGTAAATAACAACTGTTTATCAATTATTATTACAAATGGTAACTGATTGTTTTAATTGAAATATCTAGTTCTTGATTTCTCTTATATCTATTCCAAATGGGACCAAAGAGATCATCGCCAGTTTGATGTGTTGTTTGGCAAACGGAAGACCAACAATAGTGATAGCACATAGTACCGCTAAGATTATGTGTACTATGGCTAATTCAATCCCTGCGAAAAGCACCCAGATAATATTGACAATGATATAGAGACAACCTCCAGATCTTTCCCCATGACTTATTTCTTTGCCGAATGGAGAAAGTGATAGCATCGCCATCTTGAGAGTTTGTATCCCGAAAGGGATCCCAATAATGCTGATAAATAGAATCATGCTGCCAAATAAATAAAGCAGGAAAATGATAAATCCACCAAAGATGATCCAAAGTAAGTTGCCTAATGTATTCATGGTTGTGTCAAGATATAAAAAAAAGGTTGCTAACTATACGTGTTAGCAACCCAATGGTTTGAAGTGAGGTTATGGATTATTTCCCAGACTTCCCTTTGTACTTATCAAACTTAGAAGGTTTTTCTACTTTTGGAAATACATTGTCTTCAAGGTTAGTGTCGGCAGTTTCCAAATTAGGATCAACCATGATGTTGACTACTTCTTTGTCCATGACAAATACTTTTGAGACTTCATACTCATTCTTTCTCCAGATTTCTGCAGGAATTCGTTCGATTTGCTTAGATCCATCTTTGAATGTGAATTCTATAATTATCGGAGTTACAAGTCCTCCCTGATTTTTGAATTTCAATTCATATAGATTCTTATCTGCTAGCTTTTGACGGACTGTGTTGTCATCGATTTTGTTCTTGTATTCACCATAAAACCTATCAGGTGTGTCCGTAACTGTTATTTCTTCAAATCCATTGCTGAAGTCAGTTGCCTTTGTGTTCTTTTCTTTTTCAGCTGAAAGGTCTCCTTTTTTTACTTTTTTACCTTTGTTTTCAATGTCTTCAGTCATGTTTTTGATTCTGAACCACTTCACTTCATCAAGGGTCACATCAACGTAGTCAGTCGAATAGAACCATCCTTTCCAGAACCAGTCTAGATCTACTGCTGAAGCGTCTTCCATTGTTCTAAATAGATCCGCTGGAGTCGGGTGTTTGAAGGCCCATCTTCTAGCATATTCCTTAAATGCTGCATCGAATAGTTCAGGACCCATTACGGTCTCTCTCAGGATGTTAAGTGCAGTAGCAGGTTTGGCGTATGCATTGTTCCCAAACTGCATCAATTGTTCTGAGTTAGTCATAATAGGACGGATAAAGTCTTGGTTACCCTTCATGTATCTAGTAATATTCGCTGCAGGCCCTCTTCTAGATGGGAACGCTTCATATTGCTCTTGTTCAGTTCTGTATTGCATGAAAGTATTCAGTCCTTCGTCCATCCAAGTCCATTGTCTCTCATCTGAGTTGATGATCATTGGGAAGAAATTGTGTCCTACTTCATGAATGATCACACCAATCATTCTGTATTTAGTTCGATCAGTATACTTTCCATCTTTATCAGGGCGTCCAAAGTTGAAGCAAATCATAGGGTATTCCATACCAATAGATGCAGCATGAACTGATATTGCTACAGGATATGGATAGTCAATAGTATATTTAGAATATGTCTCAAGTGTGTTTTTCACAGCTTTTGTTGATTCTTTCTCCCAAAGTGGATTACCTTCTTTAGGATAATAAGACATCGCTAGAGGTGTCTTATCTCCAACTTTTACAGCTTGAGCATCCCAGATGAATTTACGTGAAGTTGCAAATGCAAAGTCTCTCACATTGTCAGCATGATACTTCCAAGTGACAGTTTTCTCAGATTTAGTTTTCTCTCTAACTTCAGCTTCAGCTTGTGAAGCGATGATCACAGGTTTATCAAATGAAGTCTTTGCTTTCTCAAACTTCGCGAGTTGATCTTTTGTTAGTACTTGCTTAGGATTGAGTAATGTCCCTGTTGATCCAATAATGTGATCTGAAGGAACAGTGATGTTTACATCATAATCTCCAAACGGTAAGGCAAACTCACCACTTCCTAAGAATTGTTTGTTTTGCCATCCGTTAACGTCATCATACACTGCCATTCTTGGAAACCATTGAGCAATAGTGTACAGATAATTATCATTTTCAGGAAAATACTCATAACCTCCACGGCCACCATGGGTCATTCTATCATTGATATTATACCACCAGTCTATAGAAAATGTAAATGTATCTCCTGTTTTTATTGCCTCAGGCAAATCAACACGCATCATTGTCTTATTGACAGTAGTCTTCAGAGATTTCCCATCGGAACCCTTAACAGATTCGATTTTGAAGCCACCATCATAGTCGTAAGTATTTAAACTTCGAGCGATTGATTTGGCAGCTATTGAATCGGTAATAGAGTTAGGACTTGCTTTCAACGTATTAGTCTCTGATTCTCTCACATTCTGATCCAACTGAATCCATAAGTATGAAAGTTGGTCTGGAGAATTGTTAGTATAAGTAATAGTCTCCGACCCTTTGATCTGTTGCTTCTCATCATTTAATGTGACATTGATGACGTAATCAGCTTTTTGTTGCCAATAATTCTTCCCAGGAGCACCAGATCCTGTTCTGTAGCTATTTGGTGTAGGGAGTGTAGTCCCCAATTGTTCGAATTTTTGCTTCCAAGGCTGATCATCTTCCTGCGCATAAGCGGCTCCAACGATCAATGCTCCAAGCATAAGTGTCATTAGTTTTTTTATCATCTTATTATTATCTATTGTGTGAATGTATTCTTTGTTTATTACTGCAAGTAGTCACTATTCAACATCAACATCAACGAAATACCAATAATCATTGATGATACAACCAATTTGAAATCACGTTTGTTAACTTTTATTAATTCAGTGGCAATAAATGAAATTACTAAAAAGCAAACAACAATTAGTATTTGCCCAATTTCTAGTCCGATATTGAATCCAAATAGCTGACCAATGATTTCATTATTTCTTCCTAGAAGCACTTTCAGGTAGTTCGAAAATCCAAGTCCATGGATCAATCCAAAAAACAACGCCAAAATGTAACTGGCCCGTAATTTGTTTTTGGAAAGCGATGGTTGAATTTTGAGAATATTAGAAATAGCAGTGATTAGTATGGTCAATGGAATGAGAAATTCTATCAGCGCTGAATTGATAGAAAGAATATCCAAAACAGAAAGGGCCAATGTTAATGAATGACCAATAGTGAAAGCGGTAACTAAAATAAGCACTTTTTTCCATTCATATAATGAATATGCAGTACATATAGCGATTATAAAAAGGATGTGATCAAATCCATTGATGTCCAATATGTGGTCGTAGCCAAGCTCAAAATAGGTGTAAAAGGTGGACATCAATTTTTTGAATTGTTTCTAAATGAGAGAGTCGAGATGATGCGTCATATTTATTTCAAGCTCTTGCATTATTATTTTAACTTTGTGATACTACAATATGTGAACTAGTAAATACAGCTCCAATAAAACAGAAATTAATGAGAATAGGAAAAGAACTTATACCAATGTATAAACTAATGGTATTAGCGGTATTTTTATTTCTAACAAGCTTCAAACATCCAATGCATGTGACGGTACTGGAGGTCGAGTTTGATGAAGAAGATAAAGCTGTTGAGATGAGTTTGCATGTGTTCGCAGATGATTTGGAAGATCATCTTAAAATTATCAAAGGGAACGATGATTTGGAAATCTTGGAACTCAAGGAAGAACAGCGGAACCAATTATTGAGCGAGTACTTTATAAGTCATGTGACGCTAAAGATAAACGAGAAAGAGCAAGTGACCACTTATCTTGGACATGAGATCGAAGGTGATGCTTTGTGGGTGTTTTTGGAAGTTGGTAATGTTAAGAAAATGAAGACATTGGAAATTGAAAACTCTATCCTTACGGATATTTTTGATGATCAGGCAAATTTGATCCATTTTGAATATGAAGGGGAGGTGTATAGTGAGAAGTTGGATAAAAAGACGACTATGGCTAAGTATGATTTAGATAACTTATAAATGATCAATCATCTAATATTCGATTGCGATGGTGTATTGATCGATAGTGAAATTCTTGCTGCCCAAGCAATGGTCGGAGCGTTGAATGATCATCGTATTCCAATTACAGTGAATGAATACCTTACCAACTGTACTGGAAAGACATTTTCCGGGTTAAAGATTGACTTGTCAAAGGAATATTCAGTAGTTCTTCCTGATGATTTTGTGCGATTAGTAACTGAGAATATGGAAGCGCTTAAGCTTCAGAAACTTAAGCCTATCCAAGGGATGTTAGATTTATTGAACAAGGTTCGTGACATCCCAAAAGCTGTCGTCTCCAACAGTGATCTAAGTCAAATCAAGAGCTCATTAACCCAGGTGGGTGCAATGCATCATTTTGAAACCAATATGTTTTCATCTGAACAAGTACAGAATCCAAAGCCTTCGCCCGAGATATATCATTATGCGGCTGTTAAAATCGGAATTGATCCGAAGAATTGCCTAGTAGTGGAAGACAGTATCAGTGGAGCAACTGCCGCATACTCTGCCGGTATGAATGTAGTTGGTCTTTTGGCGGGTAGCCATATAGTTGAAGGTCATCGAGACCGACTGAAAGACATAGGTATAGAAATGATTGCCTCTTCAACAAAAGAATTGGAAGGCATAATTAATCAATGCATGAGATAATGGTGTAGAATAGTTAGGTGTTATCAGATCTCCAATCTCTAACGTCTGACCTCTCATATCTTGGTTCTGTCATCTAATTCTATGTTCTCATTACTTAACTTCTCATTCCCAAGTTCTAACTGTTATTCTCTTTGCTCTTAAGGCTAGTATATCTACTTTTACAAATTACTGTTGACAATATATTTATCTGAATGAGCCAAGCGAAAATTACTCCTCCAATAGACCTCACAGGTCATGACCAAATCGAGCTTATTGGTGCTCGTGAACATAATTTAAAAAATATTGATATTTCTTTTC
>JAWUWD010000150.1:0-22227 GCA_034112085.1 Cyclobacteriaceae bacterium | reverse complement strand
GATAAACTCCTGCTATGATGATCGAAAACACAAAAAAATTGAAATACATATAAAACCCATCCATCCAAAAGTCTTTTCTCACAATAGACTGATTTTTCCGCCATGGAAACGCATATTCAAGTCCCCACACAAGGAGTGAGATAAGGGTCAAACCCCAAAAATAATTATTGTACCACGGGACATTGAATATTATTGACTTCCAAGTCCAATTGATTGTCCCCAATAATGCATTTACAAAAATTTCTAAATACTCCATATTCTTATTTTATTCTATCTCTAATGAGTCCCGTACCATGGGCAGCTGATGATAACTCCATTCTGTCCACGATCCGTCAAAGTTCTTCACATGACTGAACCCGAGCAACTCTGTCAAAACAAAAGTAGTATGTGCAGAACGTACACCTGTATGACAATAAGTAATAACTTTGGAACTAGCAATAATGTTTTCAGAACTGTATATTTTCAGTAGTTCTTCTTTGCTTTTGAACGTATGTTCGTCATAATCTACTGTTCTTCCCCAATCGATATTTATACTTCTTGGAATTCTTCCTCTATCAAAGGCTCCTTTTTTGATATAATCACCTTGGTATTCCTCTTTTGATCTAGTATCGAGTATGACCCTCGCAGTATCATTGTAAGAATTTTTTAACTCATGGAGGCTTATATAACGTGTAGGTATATACTTCTGAGGCAGTACAAAATTCTTTTTATCAAGCTCTACTACTTCAGTCGACACCTTGCCAATCTTCTGCCAAGCTTTAATCCCTCCATGTAAAATTGCTGTATTTTCGAAGCCATAATAATCGAGTACCCACCATAGTCTCGCAGCATTGCACATTGCTTTGTCATCATATATCACGAGATAGTCATTATTATCTACACCTAGACTTCCTAGTAGCAGTTCAATTTTTTGTTTAGAAGCAATCATTCCTTCATAGGGTAGAGTGTCTTGTTGTATATCAGTTCGCCAGATATTGATTGCATTGGGAATATGTCCTATTTGAAATTCCTCGGGTTTCCTCATATCTATGACTACAATAGAGTCATGATCAAGTATATTAGAAAGTTCTTCTACCTCTATGAGGTGTTTACTATCATAACCCACAATTGTCTCACTCTCTGTTAGATCCTGTGGTGGATTGCAGGCAAATATCAGTGTGAGACACGCAGTTAGGAAAAGTGTCTTATTTAAGATCATACCATTCAATATTTGTGAGCCTTTGACGTCTTCCCTTTTTCTGAGGAGCATATTGTGTTGCTAAATAGTCAATTATTTTGTCTTCATTTGCTCCCAGCTTCCAAAGACCTTGCGTCTGTTGCATCCATTTGATCATACTTTGCCAACCTTCTTTTGTTGCCCGATTTTGTGTAATCATTTTGGCAGAATGGCATGATGTACAGTTTTGAACAACTAACATCAGTCCTTTGCCTTCTTTGAGGCCAGTTTGTACATGAACCCCATTTTCAATTAGATTTTGATCTACTATAAGTGAAGGAATAGGATCATCCTGTATTACTTCATTGATAGATGAAAATGAAGGATCAATCGTGTAATATACAGTTCCTACAAAAAGGATAACCACAAGAATAACTAGAGAACCAACCAAACGGAAAAGCCTTAGAAACAATGTTTGAAAATTATTATTGCTCATATATTATCCCACTTTTACAGCTATTCTATGACACGCATTATTTAGGTATCCTTTCGGATTCCAACCTGGAATCACTACAGGTTGCATCTCCCCATTTTCATCTGTTGCTCTAGCCCAAACCTCATAATATCCATTTTTAGGAAAACTTACTTTTGCAGACCATCGCTGCCATGCTAGTCTATTATGAGACGGTTTTAAGTTGCATTCCTTCCAAGTAGCGCCAAAATCAACGGAATAGTGGACCGCTTTGATCTCTGATTCACCAGCCCAAGCATGTCCTCTAATATCCAGCTTCTGATCTATGCTGATAGTAGCTCCAGATTTTGGATAAGTAATTAGCGATTTCACCGGCATAGATTCTATGATGCACATTTGATCATCTTGAACTTTTGTACCCGGTTCAACAGTTTCACAGGGGACTCGATAGGACTGCCCACCCATTTTAGCCCCATCATGTACTTGGTTTCTGACCACTAACTTATTGATCCATTTGCCCGAGGTGGATGCTGGCCATCCTCCGGCTACTAGCCTTAGTGGATATCCATGTGCTATAGGAATATCTTCACCATTCATTTCGTAAGCAATCAACGTCTCATCCATCGTGGCTTTGGAAAGTGGAAGCCCCCTTGATATGGGATCTTTTTTGGGATTTCCGCTTAAGTGCGTGTCTGCTCCATAATAACCTATATATACCGCATCATCTTTAAGGCCCACATCAGCTAATAAGTCCTTTAACCTAAGACCAGTCCACTCTGCGCAAGAGACAGCTCCGATCGTCCATTGATTTCCCTTAGCAGGAGGATCAAACTCGTTGCGACCATTGCCACCACATTCTAAAGTGAGGCGGTAAGTGTGTTTAGGAAATTTTTTTAGATCGGATAATGTATAAGTCTTAGAGATTTTGGCTGATTCTCCCTCGATAATGAGTGTCCAGCTATTGATATCTATATTTTTGGGAATTAAACCATTGTTACGTACGAACATATTGGAAGCAGGAGTCACTTCGTCATCTAGGATATGTGCTTGCGCCTCTGCATTCCACGGTCGATCATTCAGAATCACCATATCCTTGTTTTTCGCAAACTTTGTATAGAAATCATCCTCTTGTAATATGATAGGAAGCATTCCACTTGGAAGATTGTTGGCAAAAATAATATCTACTCCAAGAAATGTTGAAATTGTAGCTATGGAGCTCTTTTTAATAAAATCTCGTCTATTGGTCATTCTCAAAATTTAAGATTTATCTAGACACGAAAATTAATACTTTGTACTCAAGAGTCATGTAACAATTGTTACAGAACTGGGTGTAAATACTGACTCATAATATGAACTTTTCTAGTCGGATATTATAATTTCAAGATATGTAACAATTGTTACGTCATTGATCTCAATACCAAAGTACTTTTGTTCCTCTTAAAATGTATAGTTATAAAGTATGTATGAATTTATAGAATTAATAAGCCAACCTTGGCCTTGGTATGTAGCAGGGCCCATTATTGGTGTAGTAATGTTTTCCTTACTTCTGTTTGGGGATAGTTTTGGTCTTTCAGCAAATCTAAGAACAATGTGTACTCTTTTAGGAGCTGGGAAAAAATGTGATTTTTTCGATTTCAATTGGCGATCTCAAATATGGAATTTGGTGTTTGCTACTGGATTAGTTTTAGGCGGGTATTTTTCACACAATTTCTTGACTTCTAATCAAGGGGTTAATATTTCAGAACAAACGATTCATGATTTGGAATCTTTGGGAATAGAATCTCCTGGGAGTACAATGGTTCCAGAGAGCTTATTCTCTTTTGAGGCATTAGGTACTTTAAGAGGATTTATAATGTTAGTTGTAGGAGGGTTTTTGGTAGGTTTTGGCACGAGATACGCTGGAGGATGTACTTCAGGGCATGCTATTAGTGGATTGAGTGATTTACAATTACCCTCACTAATAGCAGTGGTAGGATTTTTCATTGGAGGATTATTGGTGACTCATTTTGTATTACCTCATTTACTTACACTATAATCTTACGAACTATGAAATTTATAAAATACCTAGTTTTAGGCTCAATATTTGGCATAACTCTGGCAAAAGCAGAGATCATTTCCTGGTACAGAATTTATGAAATGTTTAAATTTCAATCGTTCCATATGTTCGGAGTGATAGGGTCTGCAGTGATTGTAGGAATCATTTTCATACAAATCATTAAAAGAAGCAAAATGAAGTCGATTGATGGAAAACCAATCATTATTAATCCAAAGCAATTGAGTATTCCAAGATACCTTTTTGGTGGAATTATTTTCGGATTGGGATGGGCAATGACCGGAGCATGTCCAGGACCGATGTTCATACTTCTTGGTGATGGTGTTGGCGTGATTCTAGTTGTAATTGCAGCCGCTATGCTTGGTACATACGCTTATGGTATTGTTAAAAACAGATTGCCACATTAGTCAAGATCTATTACATAGGGTAATATAAGATGTTTAATTTTTTTAAAAACAAACCAATGAAATACAATAATATAGATGTTCCTGAATTCAAACGACTGATGGAAGAAGGTGCTAAAATAATTGATGTACGCTCTCCTGATGAACTGAGAGAAGGTTCTGTTCCAGGATATACTCAAATTAACTTTTTTGATCCTTCCTTTAAGTTAGATATTGATAGATTGGACAAGGATATAACTTACCTAATATACTGTAGAAGCGGCAATAGAAGTGGTAAAGCCTGCAGCATGATGGGAGAAATGGGATTTAAAAATTTATATAACCTTAATGGTGGAATTGGGGCTTGGAATTCAAAAAAATAGAAATATGATCAGATTGGTGATAGGATTACTTATTGTCCTGAGTCCTTTTGGGGTACAGGCACAAACGCTTACGAAAATCAATAATGAAGAACTCGTTGCGCTAATGGAAAATACAGCTATCGAATTGATAGATGTAAGGACACCCAATGAAGTATCTAAGGGAAGAATAGCTGGAGCAGTTAATATTGATTTTTATGATAAAGCCTTCTCAGCGAAAATCAGTGAGCTTGATAAACAGAAACCAATAGTGGTCTATTGCGCGGCAGGGGGCCGCAGTGCTAACGCAGGAAATAGACTCAAGAAGTTAGGTTTCACCAAAATATATGACCTTACTGGTGGATTCAATAACTGGCATAAACAGAAATTTCCAGTGGACAAATAATGAGAGAACATTGGGATACAAGGTATACACAAGAGGCATTCAGTTATGGCATTCACGCAAATGACTTTTTTAGCCAGTCATTAGCTAAGTTGAAAATAGGAAAAATACTTCTTCCTGGAGAGGGAGAAGGTCGGAATGCTGTCTATGCCGCAAGTCATGGCTGGGAAGTTGACGCTTTTGATTTTTCAGAAAAAGGTCGAAATAAAGCATTAGGTTTAGCTGAAGAACATAAACTGTTTTTCAATGAATATTCGATATCAGACTATTCAGACTATAAGCCTAGAGATAATCATTATGACGTTGTTGGTTTGATTTATGCCCATGCAGTTCCTGAAATACGTTCGCTACTGCATTACAAAATGATAAATGCACTTAAAACTGGAGGAGTGATCATATTACAAGGATTCTCGAAACTCCAACTAGGCAAGGATTCTGGTGGGCCAAAACAACTAGATATGCTGTATAGTGTTGATGAAATGTCTAAGGATTTCGCAGGATTATCAATCGAGCTATTGGAACAAAAAGAGGTTGAATTATCAGAGGGAATTTATCATCAAGGCGCAGCAAGTGTCATCAATATGATTGCAAAGAAGTTATAAGAAGGTCATGAACAAGGGTACATTATTCGTTGTAATACAAGCCGGACTTTTTGCGGCCTATATTTTGAATATTGAGTTTCAAGGAATTATAGCTTATGAATTAGTTAGGCAAATTGGACTGTTAATTTGTGTGATAGGAATAGGTATCATATTAGTTGCGTTTTTACAGCTCAATAAAAACATTTCGCCATTTCCAGCGCCAAAAGTGAATAGTGTACTAATCACAAATGGAGTTTATGCTTTAGTTAGACATCCCATTTACTCGGGTATCATTTTAAGTGTATTTGGCTACGGCTTTTATGAAGACAGTATATGGAAATTGTCTATATCAATGATGCTGCTTGTATTATTTCATTTTAAAGCCGAATATGAATAAACATTGTTGATACAACGATTTGGAGAGGAATACGAATTGTTTATCAAGAAAAGTGGGAAATTTTTCCCCAAACTAAAATAAAAACTATGGATGATAATAAGATAATTTCAACGGAAGCGTATAAAAAAATTGAAGAGTTGATTGGTGACTCAAAAAGTGTTGTGGGTATTGACGCAAAGAAAACGCACATCATCATTCTGCATAAACTTATGGAGATAGAGAAAAGACTAGATGCGATTGAAAAAGCCCAATAATCAAAGATTATTCTTAGCTATAGCAGTATCGCTTACGCTAGGACTAGCTCCTTTCACACCCGAGCCTCATCTTTGGAGTAAACTTCGCTGGGTGATAGGAGGAGCAGAAGGGATGCAAATAATAGACTATTTTGACTTGGTCCTACACGGGGCTCCATTCATGTATTTATTGACGATTGTAATAGCCAAACTAATAAGACGATAATGACAGAAAATATAACGGTCGATAATCTAAAATGCGGTGGATGCGCTAGTACAATCAAAAATAGTCTGATAAAAATGGAAGGTGTTGAAGATATTTCTGTGGATGTAGAGACTTCCAATATCAGGATTGAATTTTCAGGAACATTGACTAGAACAGACCTTGTCAAAAAACTTGGAAATCTAGGCTACCCAAAAGAAGGAACTACCAATACTTATCAAAAAGCCAAATCTTATGTGAGTTGTGCTATTGGTAATGTTAACTCTTAAATAGAATGAATAAAGTTCTTTTCTCAATCCTCTTAATGTGTTTGGTTCCTAGTATAAATTATTCCCAAGAAGTGAATAGTATGATTTATAAGAAAATGCTAGACACTCTGTTGAATCATTCTGTTCCAGAAGTTGCGGTCAATGAGTTTCAAGACAATGCAGTAATATTTCTCGACTCTAGAGAGTTAGAAGAGTATACGGTAAGTAAAATAAAAACTGCCACATGGGTGGGTTATGATGATTTCAGTATGTCTCGAGTCAAAGATATTCCAAAGGATAGTGAAATAATCGTATACTGTAGCGTAGGATATAGAAGTGAAAAAATTGCTGAAAAACTCATTCATGAGGGGTATAGCAATGTATCAAATCTTTATGGAGGTATTTTCGAATGGGTCAATAACAATCGTCCTATCGTGGATGCACAGGAACAGTCCACAAATAAAATTCATGCATATGATAGAATATGGGGATTGTGGTTAAACGAGGGCAAGAAGGTCTATAAGTAATCGTTGGTGAAGCTAGTAAGACGATTTATACTCAAGATCAATTATATAAAACTTACTGAACGGGCTATTCTTTTCTCCACTTACTAGATTGAATTGTATGGTTGATTTATCTGGGCGCTAAGGTAAGATGACACAATTGTTGGTAGGGACTGATAGATCATTTAGGTAAGTGGTCATTGGCCTCTATTTTAAACCGAAAAATAGTTTTACGTTAGGTTTTCGTTTTTTTAGAGGCAATCAATTTATTTCTGGACAGGAGTAGCGTGCTCTTTTGACAATTTTTTAGTCGATTAAAGCAGTAATAATGACAAATATGCCCAATTTCAATAACTATTTGCACCCTTTATCTGTTATCAGACTATTGCTATCAATTATATACCTAATTTGCCTATTCTTTTAGAAAGAAAAAAGTAATCAAGCTATACATCAAGTACATAACCAATGTGGATTAATCTCCACAACTGCTGCAGGATTAACATATGAGACAATTAAAAATTGTAAAACAGATTACCAATCGCGAGACCCAATCGCTGGATAAATATTTACAGGAAATTGGCAAGGTCGATCTAATTACCGCTGAAGATGAAGTAAAGCTTACTGTTCGTATTCGAGAAGGTGATAATATTGCCTTAGAAAAAATGGTGAAAGCTAATTTACGATTCGTTGTTTCGGTTGCCAAACAATATCAAAATCGAGGCTTAGCATTGGGAGACCTTATTAATGAAGGTAATTACGGTTTGGTAAAAGCTGCTTCTAGATTTGATGAAACTAGAGGTTTTAAATTCATTTCTTATGCTGTTTGGTGGATTCGTCAGTCAATAATGCAGGCATTAGCCGAACAATCAAGAATTGTTCGCCTCCCACTTAATAGGGTAGGTTCGATTAATAAGATATCACATAAGTTTTCAGAATTAGAGCAAAAATTTGAGCGTGAGCCTTCTGTTGAAGAACTCGCTGAAGAACTTGAAACTACCTATGATGAGGTTTCAAGTGATATGAAGATATCAAGTCGTCACATATCAATAGATGCTCCTTTTGTTTCAGGGGAGGAAAACGGATTATTGGATGTGCTACCAAATGATCAAACTTCTACACCAGATTCTGAGTTGATGGTATCTTCCTTGCGAAAAGAGATTTCGCGAGCACTATCATCCCTTACGCAACGTGAATCAGATGTGATCTGCCTCTACTATGGACTTAATGAAGAAAGTGCTATGAGCCTTGAGGAAATTGGCGTAAAGTTTAATATAACTAGAGAACGTGTCCGCCAAATAAAAGAAAAGGCAACCAGAAGACTAAGACATAGTTCACGCAGTACGTCATTAAGAACCTTTTTAGGAGGTTGATAACTAAGCCGGTGTGATTCTATCAAATCAATAAGATTGTTCTTAATTGAAGATATTGGATATCATGCCAGTACGTTATTTTGAATCACTACATAATAAAAAAAGCCCCATATAGGGGCTTTTTTTATTATGATTGAATAAATATTTTATTCAGTTGGAGGTAAAAGAACTGTGTTGATCACGTGAACTACTCCATTAGAAGCTTCCACATCAGCAATGACAACACTAGCACCATTTACTCTGGCTCCATCAGCTGTAGTAACGGTGACTTCAGCACCATTCACTGTCGCTGCTTTCATACCGTCAGAAAGATCTGCCGCCATAACCTTACCTGACACCACGTGGTAAGTTAAAATAGCTACAAGCTGGTCTTTATTTTCAGGCTTCAATAGACTCTCTAAAGTACCTTCTGGTAATGCCGCGAATGCCTCATTCGTTGGAGCAAAAACTGTGAAAGGACCTTCACCTTGCAATGTTTCTACAAGTCCGGCAGCTTTTACCGCAGCGACTAATGTAGACAAAGCTTCAGTCTCAAGAGCTAACACTACAATGTCTTTTGCCACCTCTTCTACAACTGGTGCTTCTTCAATAACTGAAATTTCAGCTACAGCCTCTTCAGCTGTTGATGCTCCACCACCGCATGCAAAAGTGAATAACAATCCAATTGCGAATAAATAATTTAGTTTTTTCATAGTTATTTTTTTTAGTTATTAAGTATAACTGCAACTCAACCAAATTGTTCAGACCTACTATTACTTAATAGAAAGTTAAGTCAATGACCCTTATTATATAAGTCAAATCATATGGAGTGAAAGAGAATTTTAAGCAGAATGTCAAAGAGAATTTTTCTTTACATTTTTTCTTCAGACAATATGGTAAATGCCCTAAGATCACATAACAACTTTAGGATCATTCGCAATTTCGCTGTGGCTTCGATAGGAGAGCAGTCAATAGAAAAGTCTGACTTTATCTCATTTTGATATTATATATGACTTTCTAAGTCACTCTGAATCTATGTTTTTTATCAGTATCTCAACACATTGCCTTCCGGAGGCCATAGCTGCATTGAGTGAACCACCTAATAAATAATCTCCAGCTAAGTATATGTTTCCATGAACTACCTCTTTCTTTGATAGGGCCAAAGAAGGCATTTCAACATCTGGTAAAGCTTCTGGTATCATATATAATTTTAGAAACTGAATATCTTGCGGACTTAATTGTAATAAGGAGGTGAGTTCTTTACTCACTGCTTGTATTAGCGAATCATCGCTTAAGCCCCGGCTACCCACTACTGAAATAGACAATAGTGATTTACCAGCTGGGGCATATTGTTTTGAGACATCCGTTAATACCGTTATGTTGTTAATAAGCTGACTTCCGGTAGGTAATAGACCTACATATGCATTTCCATTTTTATGGTCCGTACTAAAATATAAATTATAAGTGCTTTTAAATGAAGGCCTATCTCCTTTATATTGTTTTAGGATATTGTTGGGTGCAGTGGCTATGATAGCGTTCCCAAACTCGTAATCACCTTCAGAAGTAGAGATGCTATTTTCATTTATAGCGTTTACTGTGGTATTAAAGTGAAACGTTGTCCTTTTAAGAGAATCCTTAAGTTGATTAGGAATAGCTTGCATTCCTTTATCGGGTATAGCCGCATATCCTTCTGAAAACATTTTGAATATAAATTGAAACATGCGCGAGGATGTCTCTAATTTACTTTCCAAAAAGATACCACTAAAGAAAGGCTGAAAAAAGTTACTGATTATGGTATTACTAAAACCCAAAGATCTTAGGTAACTCATGGTACTTGTTGACGGAGCTTTGAATATTTCTTCAAGACTCATACTCTTGAGATGATTTGCCAAACGCCATATTCGCAATTTGTCCATTAATGATCCCACTGGAGAAAACAGTGCGGTGAAAAGGGCAGAAGGCTGTCTTAGCGGGTCTACTATCAAGAAAGGATTTTTATCCTTGTAGATAATGGCTCCTGGTTTGAAATGTTTTAGATTTAAGTTCTTCAAATCAAGATATCGAGATACTTCAGGGTATGCTGTTAGCAATACCTGAAATCCATGATCATATTGATAGCCATCTTCGTAGTCCGTCTTGACTCTTCCTCCTACACGGTCAGATGCTTCTAAAATAGTAGGGCTGAAGCCATTTTTCTCTAGTTCGAGGGCAGCAGTCAACCCAGAGACACCAGCACCAATAATAACTATTTTTCTTTCTTCATTCATAAAATAAAGCTATTAAGGATACCATATATAGGATCTTCAGTAGTAATTTAAATTAATTTTTTACTTCTTTTTCTTCTTTTAAGAATCAATACATTGATCGTAAAAGTTAAATAACATTGTTTATTTCGGAGTAGAAGATGATCTTCTTCTACATCCATTACTTTAAGTCAAAATTGAATTTCGCCTATCAACTGCTAAGCAAGACCAGTCATATTTATTGTACAGCTATAGGCACTGTAAACATGGTTTGATCCCAACTAAAGTTAAGAATAGCACCTGTAGCTGTCGAGCTAATATCAATGGTAAATGTCTCTACTTCCGAAGTTGTTTGCTCGACCGGAGCATCAACTGTCAATATATCCAATTCATGATCTGCTTCCGCCACTCCAAAGAATACATCAATTTCACTGTTTAAAGTGATCCTAAATGCTTTTGCTCCAGGAACAGCATACATCCTATAGGTTCCCGCTTTCACTGGCTCGCCACCGAAGGTAATATCCTTGTTGAACGTGATTTCCGTAGCTTCATTAGCACCCAATCTCCAGTATTTTCCATAAGGCTGCAACGCACCATCTTCTTCTTCACCAAAGATAAGCCTTCCCTTTTTTGAAGGTTGACTATAGGCAACAGCAATTTCTAATCCAGCTTCATTGTACGAAGTTGTCGTTGGAGGGCTCACAGGTGTTGCTATGAATAATCCATATACTGACCAAATTACAAAGAGTAGGAAGACTACTCCGACTCCAATTAAAATTTTCTTTTTCATAATCCTATTTTTAGAATTTGAATTTACGAAAAATATACGGTCCATTCCATATTGTTTAGATCATTATAGTGGTTATTGAGACTTCCGATTATTATAATGATTTAACCTGTAAAGTGCATTACTAGTTTTATAAGAGCTCTTACTTTTTCAACTACTAAACCCTTCTTTTTATGCCTATCAGTCGCTACATTTCTTTTTTGATTTTATTAACAGGAGTGAAGGCAGTAGGAGTAGCAAATTTATATTCATTTTATTTTGAATTGTAGACTTCAGATCATTGCCTATAATCACGAATTACGTGAGTATATTTTGCATTTTCGATATGATTATATTCGTAACTATTTTTCTGTAAAATCAACACGAACCAAATCCAATTCACTTGTAAAAGCAAAAGTAAATGATGTTTCAAATATCTGCGAAAAAGAAAAGGCTCCTCCTGAAAATTCTACCATACCCAATCATATTTATGGTAGGTGGGCTGATATATTCCAATATTGAGTATGGATTGCTGGGTGCATCAGAGACTTATCCACATTCAGAAGCTGTATACGATCCGTCAAATTCTGTGTTAACCATAGTTTTTATGAATTTTCTTGTGGGGTTAGCACTCGGAATCATTGAAGAATCAGCTTTCAAAAATAGGTTTAGAGATTTGCCTTTCACTTTTAAGATCCTCACTAAAACTATCTTATATATTTTCATTTTTGTAGTCACATTATTTGTTTTTTCTCTAGCTCTAAATACTGTAAATTCTGGAAAGTCAATCGTGGATTCCGAGGTTTTTGATACCGTTTTTATATTTTTCGCAAGTTATGGCCTTGTCAGTATAGTTGTTTATGCAGGCTTTATTATTGGGCTCAGCTTATTTTTCACTGAAATAGTAGACTACCTCGGATTAGATATAGTGGGGAATTTTTTTTCTGGAAAGTATTCAAACCCAGTGTGTGAAAGTAGGGTCTTTATGTTCCTTGATATGAAGGACTCTACAACTATCGCTGAGAAAATTGGACATAAAAATCATTACGAATTGATCAATGAATATTACAGCGACATGTCGGAGGCTATTATCCAAACTGAAGGTTCCATTTATCAATATGTTGGAGATGAGATTGTAGTCTCCTGGAAACTGCCACAAGGTTTAAGAAATTATAATTGCCTTCAGTGTTTTTTTCTCATTGAAAGGGATATTGAAAGAAAAGCAGTTCACTATATGTCAAAATATGGAGTCGTTCCAAGGTTCAAGGCCGGTTTTCATTGCGGAGAAGTTACTAGAGGTCAAGTGGGACAAATAAAGCGGGATCTACTGTATACAGGAGATGTACTCAATGCCACAGCAAGAATTCAAGGATTATGTAATCAACTAGTTGTGAACCTATTAGTTTCTGTTCAGCTTAAAAAACTACTTCCTGATAACGACCTTATTTATAAGTCAATGGGCGAGTTTGAGCTTAGGGGTAGAAAGAAGAAAGAAGAGTTATATTCTGTTAACTCAAATCGAATTCTATAATTATTAAGATTCATTTATTCTAAGTCCCGTGTTAGTATCTTATGTTTACTACACATAAGATAACCTAACATAAATATCAAAGTGAATTGCTGAAGATATGTTAGTTGTTTTGAAATAAGTCATTTGATACGCTCTAGTGTAAATGAGAAATCGATAGCTAAATAGTCAATATACCTGCCTAATTAGTAATGATCATCCTATACGATCGTATTTCATCTCCTGCCTGTATTATAATTGGGTACATACCCATGGTCAAATTACTGTAGTCAAATTGCTCATAGTAGTACGTGCTTTCTCCATTTAGTTTAACGGTGTCAACAAGACGCGCTGATATAATTTGAATTACTTGCATGGTAACTGATTCTGATTGGTTCAATGTGACCTCGACATTAAACCTGCCATCATTGGGGTTAGGGAAGATTTTGAGCTCCTTAAAAATCTCTTCGTCACTTATGCGGCCTCCGGTGGCAGGTTTTTCCCCTAAGATAATGATTCGTTTACTGTAACTACTGATACATCCGTATTTCCATGGCCTTTATTTATAAATCAATGGCTCTCCCAATTCTAAATTTCATTAGTTTTAAAGTTAACATTAAAAATGAATACCGTATTGGATTTTAGCGTTCCAGATTATATGCAGGGAAAGTTCACAACTCAAACTAGACTTAATGAAAACCGATAAAGAACAATCTGAATCTGAGAATGACCTAGAAAAAGTTTGTCAAAAATGCCTTGAAAAGACCTCTATATCTCATTATCCAACGCGCAAATTTTATCATCCTCGTTTAAAAAATCTCAATAGGCTTGAGGTACACAAGTCACGTACCCATCAAGGGTTTCTTACACGCATCGGATTATTTTGTGTAGGACTCTATAATGTCTGGTTACGCTTTTATGGAAAGGTGCACAACCTGATATTTCCTCGTCAAGATAAAATCTTTGGAAATCCTAACTCTGATCATTTGGTAACCGGCCATCTCACCTTTGGTAGTAGAATGGCTGATGCAGATTCCCCCATTTTTAACATGCATCTGGAACTGTGGGCAAGAACTTTTTGGGGAGGGTATAGAAAAATTAGCCAGGGGAAGTCGGATCGCGAAGGAAAATTCAGGCTTCCTTATGATTTGTTTTATGTTCATCGTTTCTATATCTCGAAAGTTTGGTTGGCAGTCTACCAAACAGGCTATGAACATTTTACAAAAAAAGGTAAACCTGCACCTGAGTATACCGAGTTCAAACGTGTACCGATAAGTAAGGGAGATTTAGTTGGGATAGACTATAGTTGTCGTCAGGTTCAGCTTTTCTATTGGGAATACAGGAAGGACACTCCATTACCGAGGGTGGTTATTAAAGATCATGATAAAGATGCTCCGGATAAGTACTCACCTGGTTTTGATGAAGCAATTGAAAAAACATTTGTTCCTATTGAATTGATCAAGCTTAAGCACTTGGAGATGATTCGAATGAACCAAGGACTTACTTACCGGCAAATAGTGGCGGATTATCCTGAGAATTTAACGGTTTGCATGGAGAAAATACAGCCAGGAATCACAAGAGGAGATGACTGGTTTGGCCAACGGATGATGAACGGAATGTATGCCTGTGATTTCGATCGTGACCCTAAGAACCCGGACCTTTACTGGGTTCACCATCATTGGGGATCTTATGAAAAGACCTATCACCATTATGCCATGCCTGATGTCGACATGTGGTTCAAGTTGAAGGAAGATGGCCTACCAACACCTGTAAAAATCACACTTACAGGTCCATTGACAGCTCAAGAAAAGAATGAAAAACAAAAAAGAACTTTTACGCCTGCCGATGGAGAAAAATGGTTGGCGGCAAAGCGTGTTTGTCGTGTAAGTGCCGGTCTAAATGCAGAATTATCACATCATTTCGCTGGAACCCATATCAACACGGAACAGTATGCAATTGCATGTTCTAGAAATTTAAGGCTGAACCCAATCTCCGGATTACTTAAATCCTTCTTGCGCTCAGTTGTATTAGTAAACCATACTGCTGACCGGATTTTGGTTGGTAATGGATACATCACATCGACTTGTGCCCTTACCCCAAAAGGAATTGATCAGGTAGTGTATAATACAATGGGGACATTAGATTGGAAAGGATATCAACCTATGCAGCCGATTAGCGAAGCGCATACTTACGCCAAAGCTTCTAATCTGTATTGGGATATTGTTTTTGAGTTTGTATCCGGCTTTATCGATGAACCTGATAACAAGGAACAAATATTGCAACACTGGTTTGAAATTTATTGCTTCTCTGAAGATCTGGTTAAGCATAGCGTACCATTTTTCCTTTGCCATTACCTACAGAATGCATTATTAGATGGTAAGGGAAAGGTAAAGGGTGGCTCAGACTGGTACAAACAGCACCACAGGATGGATTTAAATGACGATCGACTGGCTGTGGATGGAATCAAAAAAGCCGTTTCAAATATTACAGATAAAACGAAGGGAGAAGAAGTTACGGATGAGGATCTAAATCATCTAAAACAGGCATGCACCTATATGATTTATCAAGCTACTTTTGGACATACCTGGTCCAACTCCAAACAGTACGATGATATTGGAGAAGTGCTGTACGGTAGCTTGGGAATTCGGTTTGGAGATGGTCCTGATGGAGTAATGGGTCCTGAATCAGATCATTCCATAGCTCCAGACCTAACCCGTTCCACACAAATGATGTGGTGGAGCAACATGCTATCTCGCACTGGGTATGGATTCATCATGGCTGATGAAGATAAAGATGTTCCTCCTGATTTGAGAAAAAGTCTTGAAAAACATCGACAAGCATTCGCTGACCTTGATTTGGACATAGACATCATCCAGTCCCGAACTAACATTTGACAGAACCAAAAACATGAAATCAAATCGAACTCCATTTCTCAAATCACTTGGTACTGCCTTTCATCGGTTATTTGGAATCACTATACTTTGGGTCTTCACAAAAGCTTTTACCTGGGCATTGACTATAGTTGGAAGTATCATTTCACGTACGAAAATGTCTCATAATAATGGGATCGCTGCGGTTGGATCTATACGATTTGTTGATAACCCTGGATTCCCATTACATCCGTTTTTTGAGCCAGGAAAAACCCTCCCATGTCGGGTAAGACATGCTGCAGCGTCTTTTATGGATGATGCCATGCGAGTGGTTAGAAGTATGTCCATTAAGATGGCGGATACCGCTAAAAAAAGCCCCATGGATATCGAGCTGAACACAGGTGAAACGGCACTTTTTTGGTCCATTGCAAGCTTCTTCCGGTTTGCCAAGTACAAAAAGACCCGTTTTGGGATGCAATACGAAGATTACTATCGAAAATACCCTACCGGGGTAGAAGGCGCCCATGTCGGAATGAGACGCGACCCGACTTCATTTTCCAATTTAAGATATCATTCACAGACACCCTTTCTATATGAAGCAGAGGATAATGTGCTGCGATACATTAAATATAGAACAATTCCCGCTGAAGATGTGCCTGAATCGGGCCTCTTAGATGAATACGATATGATGATTCCTACGGAGAATCAGCGTATATTACCTGGAGAGACACTGGTCAGAAATTATCTTAAAGAAGAATATGTTGAAAGACTGCAGACAGGACCAATAAAATATAAACTTCAAGTTCAGCTTCATGAAGCGTCTGATGACGATGATGCAGAGGTGTTCAACTCTTGTAAAAAGTGGGATGAGGCATCTCATCCATGGATGGATTTAGCAGAAATCACCATCAACAAACCTCTTGACTGGGCTGAAAGTACAAGAATGATCTTTACCATGAAAAACCTACCTAAAGGATTGGGTATTATTCCGTCTTATTCTATTTATGATTATAATTCGCTTAACTTTCTTCGGAGGCATTCAGACTTGGCAAGAAACGCCCGTGTGTGGGCAATTAAGATATTCGGGATGCCACCAGAGATTCCTGATAATGATGTTCGGAATTCTAATAACAGCTAATTATGGCAGAAGAACTACTATATGAAAGTAAAAACTCCAAGGTTTTTGTAAGGGATGACAATGACCTGAAAACCAGAGTTATCACTAAGATTCTTAACCAAGAATTTCCTTCTCCTGAGGTTATCAGTAAATTCTACAACGAATTTGAACTTACGAATAAGCTGTCGATAGAAGGGGTTCGTCAAAGCCTTGAACGAAGAAAAGTGAACAATCGTCACGCGATTGTGATGCAATATGTTTCTGGCAAAACTATCAAAGATAGGGTAGCTGCTGAAGTGTTCAGTATCCCTGATTTTCTCAAATATGCCATTGAAATAGCAAGAATATTATCGGAGGTACATGAGGTAAAAATCATTCATAAAGATATCACTAGCCATAACCTGATTATTAACGAGGAGAGTGGAAAGGTGCATCTCCTTGATTTTGGTATTTCCACAAAACTGAACCTTAAAGAACAAAACCTTAAGAACCCCGAAAAGCTGGAAGGTTCATTGATGTACATTTCTCCAGAGCAGACCGGCCGAATGAATCGTATGGTTGATTACCGTACCGATATGTATTCTCTTGGCATCACTTTTTACGAAATGCTGACGGGTAAATTGCCATTTCAATATACCGATTCTATGGAAATGGTGCATGCACACCTCGCCAGTCAGCCCCCTGCTATTTCATCCCATAGAGCCGGGGTACCTGAAGTGGTGCAACAGATCGTCAGCAAGTTAATAGCTAAAAATGCAGAGGATCGCTACCAGTCCGCAAGGGGACTGATGAAGGATCTGGATCAATGTTTGAGAGTTTGGAATCAGGTAGGAAAGATTGACGACTTTAAGTTATGTGAACATGATTTTTCAGGTGTTTTCCAGTTACCACAGAAGCTTTATGGAAGAGAAGATGAACTAGCGCTTTTAATGGAAGCATTTGGTCGAGTTTCGGAGGGTAAATTAGAAACGGTGTTGGTTGGCGGGTACTCTGGGACTGGAAAATCTGTATTGGTACATGAAACTCATCGTCCTATTACTGCTAAAAGAGGGTATTTTATTGAGGGTAAGTTCGATCAGTTCCAACGATCAAAACCCTACCTCGCTTTTATACAGGCTTTTACCAGTTTCGTTTCTATTTTACTAACAGAGAATAAAACGAGGCTGGAACCAATAAGACAACAAATTAGTAATGCGGTAGGTGATGAAGGTAAAGTGCTCACGGATCTTATTCCAAATCTGGAACTTTTGATTGGCACACAACCGGAAATTCCGATGCTGGGTGGTTTGGAGTCGCAAAACCGATTAAACTATTTGTTCAGCTCTTTTATTAAAGCCATAGCCACTGCAGATCATCCTGTTGTCCTTTTTATTGACGACTTACAGTGGGCTGATAGTGCATCCTTGTCATTATTGAGTGTACTGATGTCTAATAAGGATCTTAACTACTTTATGTGTATTTGTGCCTATCGTGATAATGAGGTGAGCTCTGAACATCCTTTCATGATGACAATGGCGGATATTCGTGAAAAAGGAGGAAAGGTCAGTGAGATTAAAATAGGCAATCTGGGGAAGAAAAATGCCCAACAACTGATTTCTGATTCAATTAATTTACCCATTGATCCCACTCAGTCACTTTCGGATTTGGTTTTTGATAAGACTCATGGAAATGCCTTTTTCGTCACACAATTCCTTAAGAACCTAGCAGAGGAATCATTGTTGCACTTTGATCATCAGGAAAGGAAGTGGAAATGGAATATTGAAAAAATCAATAAGCGGAACATTACAGATAATGTTGTAGAGCTGCTGGCAGGAAAGATCGTTTTTCTACCAGAAGAAACCTTGGCGTATTTAAAAGTAGCTGCATGCATTGGTAATCAGTTTGATACAGAAACGCTTAAAGCAGGTCATGATCAAAAGACTGAATCCATCAATTCCTCAGAAGAATTAGATCCTGTATTAGTAGCACTCCGTGCGGCACTTGCAGAAGGTTACATTACTCCAGCGGAGCATCACTTCCGTTTTATTCATGATAGGATTCAGCAGGCAGTATATTCATTAATTCCTGATGAAGAAAAAAGTGCTTTCCATTACAGAATCGGTACCCTTTTACTGAGAAGAGCATCTGAAGAGCAACTTGAAAATCAACTTTTTGAAATTGTCAATCAATTGAATCAGGGCCTTGAGTTAATCTCTTCCGAAGAAGAAAAGGAAATGATTGCAGGCTTAAATTTGCGTGCCGGTATAAAAGCCAAAGATTCTTCAGCGTTCCAGCCCTCATTAGCATATTTTGAGACCGGTATCAGATTGTTGAATACAACGCACTGGCAGTCGCAATATGAGCTTAGTCTTGGGTTATATACAGAAGCAGCCGAGTCGGCATATAATATGGGTGAGTTTGAACCCATGAATGAGAAACTCAATACAGTATTGGAAAACAGGAAAGAACTGATGGATGCGGTTCGACCCTACGCAATACGTATCAATGCTTTGAAAGCTGAGAATAAACTACAGGAAGCTATAGATACCGGCCTTGAAGTGTTAGAACAGCTGGGTGAAAAGTTTCCGAAAAAGGGACCGCTTCCTTTGGTGATGGTTGATTTGATTCGAACGAAAATTAAGCTGATAGGTAAAACCAAGGAAGGTATCTCATCCATGAGAGAGATGACTAATCCACACAAGGCAGCGGCTCTTAGGATTCTTAATGACATCGCTTCACCTGTTTATTGGGCCAGACCGGCCATTCTGCCTTTTATCATTTTTCGAATGGTTAGGATTTCACTGAAATACGGAGTGACAGAGATTTCTGCTTTCGGTTTTGCTACCTATGGTTTACTAATGTGCGGTGTACTGGGTGACATGAGTGGTGGGTATCACTTTGGGCAGATTGGGTTGGCGTTACTGGATCGGTTCGAAGCGAAAAGATGGTTGTCACAAATTTATACCCCTATCTATGCGCTCATCAACCACTGGAGTGAGCATGTCCATAAGTCTCTTGAACCTTTCTTGTATTCATACAAGGTGGGCTTTGAGACAGGAGCCATTGAGTATGCTTGTATCAATGGAAATATCTACAGCAATCATGTCTATCTTGGAGGAAAACCGCTTGCCAAGTCTGAAAGAGAGATGAAGATGTTTAGCGAGCAAATGTTAAAGTACAAGCAGGAGACCAATTACAATTACAATGAGATATACCGTCAGGCAGCACTCAATCTTTTAGGTCGCTCAGAAGATCCAACCATACTATCGGGAGAAGCCTATGATGAAGTGAAGATGGCACCCATTCATGAATCTGAAAATGATCGTGCGGCTACTTTTCTTATTCACATCAATAATTTGATGCTGAACTACCTTTTCCATAATTACAGCAAAGCGCTAGATCATGCAACGCTCACAAGACCTTTATTAGATGCGGTTTTAGCAAAGTACGATGTGGCGATCTTTTGGTTTTATGAAGGTTTGGTGAGTATCGCAGCTGCTCGTGAGACCAGTGGCAGCAAAAAGAATACATTGATTCGTAGAGCAAAGAAGAATATTTCGCAGTTTAGAAAATGGGCAAAGTTCTCTCCGGTAAACCACCAACATAAATTTGACTTACTTGTCGCAGAGATGGCTTCATTAAAAGGTCACGATGATAAGGCTCGTATGCACTTTGATTTGGCTATAAAAGGTGCTGAGAGTGGTCAGTTCCTCAATGAAGAAGCACTTTCACTAGAGAGAGCCGGCTTCTATTATTTATCTGCAGGTCAGGATTTAATTGCTGAAAATTACCTGCAAAGATCTTATCAAACCTATAAGGAATGGGGAGCAAAAGCCAAGATGCAAGAGTTGAAGGAACGTTTCCCAAAATTCCTTATTGGTTCTGAAAAAGAAGGTTCTACTGTTTTTAGTACCGCATCTAATGGCAGTAGTACATCAACAGAGAATTCTTCGCTGGATCTGGAATCTTTGATGAAAGCTTCACAAGCCATTTCTGGAGAGATTGTATTGGAGCGATTGTTAAAAACGCTGTTAAGCATCAGCATCGAAAATGCAGGTGCAGAATCAGGATGTATCATACTTAAGAAAAGTGATCATTGGTTTATTCGGAGTTCGAAATTTGCGAATTCAGTGGTACATGATGAGCATGTTGAAATACCTCTTCATGAAAGTAACAGGGTGCCCGAAAGCTTGGTGCAATACATTCAAAACACCAATCAAAGTCTGGTCTTAGATGATATCTCCAACGACCCGAGGTTTGCGTCTGATTCAGTTATTAAGGAATACAAGCTCAAATCAGTATTGTGCCTTCCTATGCTCAATAAAGGAAAGTTGGAAGGAGTTCTTTATTTAGAAAATAACTCACAGGAATCAGTTTTTACAGAAAACCGCGTACGATTTCTTGAATTGCTATCCGGACAAATTGCTGTTTCAATGGAAAATGCACATTTGTATGAAAACTTGGAAAATAAAATTGAAGAAAGAACATCTGAGTTGAAAACATCATTGAAAAATTTGAGATCTACTCAGAAGGAGCTTAGAAGTGAACGTGACAAACTAGATATTGCTAACAAGACAAAATCAAGGTTTTTTTCCATTATTTCACATGATCTAAGAGGCCCTATTGCTCATCTGATGGGTTTAAGTGAATTGATTAGACATCATATAATTGAAACATATGAAGCCGTAAACGATAAAGAATTAGATGAAATTTTCGGTTATCTAAAGGATTCTACCCATCAGGTAACATCTCTACTTGATAACTTGTTAAACTGGGCCTTAAAAGAACAGGGTGTGATGCCTTTTAATCGCACATTGCTGAATATAGAAGCATGTCTCAATGATAACATGTCCTTGATGATGCCTCAAGCCCAATCAAAGTCCATCATATTACAAATCGAATGTGATGAATCGCTAGAAGCCCATCTGGATAAGAATAGTTTTATGACCATTCTAAGAAACCTATCAGGTAATGCGATCAAATTCACCCCTGAAAATGGAAGTGTAAGTTTTTCTGCATGGATTGAAGGAAAAGAACTTGTGCTGACGGTATCCGATACAGGGATGGGAATAGAGGAAAATAGAATCCCTGAAATTTTCGAGCTACGGGATGATAAGGTAAGGTGGGGTACGAAAGGTGAAAAAGGTACAGGATTGGGCCTGAATTTAGTGCATGATTTTGTGAAGGCCAATGGCGGAAGTGTTGCGGTGGAGAGCGAAATGGGAAAGGGTACTGTTTTCAGGATGAATTTTCCTTTGAGTTAGCCCTCGCCAATAAGCACCAGCTCAAAGAGCGTTGGCAACCATGTGTTTTAGCCAGGGCTGATCGTTAAGAATTGATCGTGTAGATCAATTTATTGAACAGCCAGCCTAGTGGGTAGCAAAT
>JAWUWD010000149.1:0-23081 GCA_034112085.1 Cyclobacteriaceae bacterium | reverse complement strand
GTCGCTCAAGGAGAAATTAGATGATTTCAAAGATATATTGTTAAGTTTGAATAACAATTCGGTAAACGCCATGGCGTTTACCGAATTGTTATTCAAACTTAACAATATATCTTTGAAATCATCTAATTTCTCCTTGAGCGACTGATTATCTGAATTTAGCCGTTTATTAAGCATTTAGCGAACGACTAGTAGTGGGTAAAATCTGGCATTATTTATTTATGACTTGTCCTTAAATTATCTAGGCAATTCTTAAATTTCTCTGACATCATTTTATATTTGTCTGATAATATCCAACACTATGTGCCTCATTCTATTCTCTTATAAAAAGCATCCAAGATACAAATTGATTGTTGCTGCCAATCGAGATGAATTTTACGCAAGGCCTACAGCCCCTGCCGATTATTGGAGTGATCATCCAGAAGTGATGGCAGGACGGGATATGGAGGCCCTAGGGACATGGATGGGCATCAATAAGAAGTCTGGCGATCTGGCCATGTTGACGAACTATCGGGATTTGGCTAATTTGAAATCCGTGGCGCCATCGAGAGGTGCTTTAGTAAGTGATTTTCTGATCCATGATGGCTTTGCTGAAGAATATTATGATGTGCTAGAGTCCTCATTACCAGAATACAATGGTTTCAACTTAGTACTTGGCAATCCGGATAGTTTGTCCTATTTCTCTAGTGAGTTCAAAGGACTGAAGCCGCTAGCTCCTGGTGTATATGGACTGAGCAATGCACTGATGAATTCTCCATGGCCAAAAGTCCAGAAAGGAAAACTTAAGCTAGAAGCGATCACCGAAGAAAGAGATTTTGGGGTAGAGCATTTGTTTGAAGCGATGAGAGACGAAGACTTGGCAAGTGACAAAGATCTTCCAGAAACGGGAGTGGGGCTGGAGAAGGAGAGAATGTTGTCACCGATGTTTATCAAGAGTCCACAATATGGATCGCGCTGTACGACTGTGATCTTGGTCGATCAGCAGGATAGGGTATTATATGCAGAGCGTACCTATGATACGACTACATTTACTTATGAGACCAAGTATCATAAATTCAAAATAGGAGAATAGTATGCAAAGCTACAAACTAGATGCGATCGATCGTAAGATTATTATGCTACTGCAGGGTGATGCACGACTTAAGACCAAGGAGATCGCGCATCAAGTAGGGCTTACAGTGACGCCCACGTATGATCGAGTCAAGAGACTTGAGAAAGATGGCTATATCGCTAAGTACGTAGCGCTAGTAGATAAACAAAAAGTGGGTAAGACTTTGGTGGCATTTTGCAATGTATCTTTGGAAAGGCATTCTAAACCTTTGTTGATAAATTTCGAAGCAGAGATCAAAAAGGTTCCTGAGGTGATCGAATGCTATCACATTGCTGGAGGCTTTGACTATTTATTGAAAATGGTCGTTGAAGACATGAACAGGTACCAGCTCTTCCTCACGAATAAACTCGCTGCAATCGAAAATGTCGCTACCGTGCAAAGTTCCTTCGTGATGACCGAGGTGAAGCATGGAACTACCATTCCTGTGTAAAATAGAGGTATTTACATACTTGAAAACACACTTTTCTATATTTATTCTAGGGTATCCATAATCCTTTTTACGACTAGATAATTTGGCGTAATACTAACAAAGGAAAACTCATCTCATTTCGTAATGATATCCATTTTTTTGTTTTTAAAATAATCCTTCTTACATTTGGAGACCGACTGGTCGGTATCTATTATGGAGACAATTATAGAAAAAAAGCAAAGCACAAAGGATTTTATCATCAGTAAAGCTGCAGAGCTGTTTAATCAGTACGGATACAACGGCTGCTCTATGAATAATATCATGGAAGCAACTGGTTTGAAAAAGGGAGGGATCTATAACCACTTCAGTAGCAAAGATGAAATAGCACTCGAGGCTTTCAACTATAGCTATACGGAAGTTATCAAACGATTCCGAAGCAATCTTGACATCGTTGACACTGCTTCTGAGAAACTGTATGCGATCATTGACACCTATGTTAGCTTGATGGATTCGCCTATTATGAAGGGAGGATGCCCTATGTTTAATACCGCAGTGGATGCAGTGGATGTCAACCCAAACTTAGCCTCCAGAGCTAAAGATGGTATAGCGCGTTTGCAGCGATACATTGAGATCAAGATAGAACAAGGCATTGCGTCTGGTGAATTTAATAAGGACTGTGATCCTGTACAAATATCATCCTTGATGATCATTAACCTAGAAGGTGCGATAATCATGTCAAGAGTGAGTGATGATAAATATCACATGGTGAATACTGTTGCTTTTCTAAAGCAATATATACTTGCTAATGTGATTTTGTAATTTTTTGAACAAAAAAAAGACCAATCGGTCTTAGTTATATGACAAAAGAAGTAAAAAAGAAAATGCCTTTTCCATTGAGAGTCATTCATTGGACGATGCCTAAGTTGGAGAAAATTGCTCCAAACGTAGCCGGAAAATGGGCTTGGAAGTTGTTTTTCACGCCCTTTAGATTCCCAATCCCAAAGAAGGAACAAGCAGTAGGAGATACTGCCAATAAATTCACTTTTGAGGCACAAGGATATACTATCCAGGGATATGAATGGGGGAGTGGTGATAAGACGATCTTTCTATTACATGGTTGGTCTGGACGGGCGACCCAGTGGATGAATTTCATAAAACCATTGAATGATAACGGGTATAAAGTGGTTGCCATTGACGGCCCAGCTCATGGAGCAAGTTCTGGCAAGATGACGGAAATCATGAAGTATCAGAACATCCTGCAGGAGGCATTACGTTTGTATCCCGAAATAGACACCATGATCACGCATTCTTTTGGGGGTGCAGCTACGATGTTTGGTTTTCAAAACGGATTGAAATTGAAACGATTTGTAAATATAGGTACACCAACAGATGCCGATTATATAGTTACAGATTTCCTGAGAAGGATAAATGCCTCAGCCAAGAGTGGAGAGCGATTCAAACAAAGAGTATTAAAGAATTTTGGAAATCCATTTGAATACTACAGTGTGAAGGAGACTATTAAGTTTGCCGATAATACTGACATACTCATGATCCATGATCGATTGGATAAGGAAGTGCCTGTCAAACATTCGTTGGATGTACATGAGGCCAATCCAAAGACTCAATTGGTGATCACAGAAGGACTTGGGCATATGCGCATACTTAAAGACGATGGGGTCATCGCAAAAGCAATTGAATTTATTAATGAACCCGTTGCTGTATAAACGACTATAAATTATGGAAACATTTGAAAAACAATTTGAAGTGAAATGGGCAGATGTAGATGCCAATAGACACCTTCGTCATTCAGCATATTATGATTACGCTGCCCATATGCGTGTTAAGATCCTAGATGAGATTGGGCTGAGCACACAGAAGATGATGCAGCTTAACATGGGTCCGATACTATTTAGAGAAGAAGCCAAATTTCTAAGAGAGGTCGGTATGGAAGATACCATTACTCTCAATTGTAAGTTGATCAAAGCGAGAGAAGATGGATCTCGGTGGTCATTTGTACATGAAGTATATAGACAGGATGATGTGAAATCTGCCGTAATCACTGTTGATGGAGCTTGGATGGATATCATCAAGCGCAAGCTTACATTTCCTCCCAAAGAGGTAGTTGATGCTTTTCTTAAAATTGAGAGGACTGAGGACTTCACCTGGGTCTAAACCTTATGGAATTAATAGAAGATTGGAGTAAAATCAGAACACATTTTAGAGCTAGCCTGAGTGCTAACTTACATGTGGCTATTTCTTCTGTATGCGAAGATGGTTTTCCTACTGTTTCCCCAGTAGGATCACTATTTCTCAATGATAATCAAACTGGATTCTATTTTGAGAAATATGTAACAAAGTTGCCCCAAAATTCAGTAGATCGTAGTCAGATATGCGTATTAGGGGTCAATAGTAGTAAGCTGTTTTGGATTAAGTCTTTGATCTATGGAAAGTTTGATCGATATCCAGCTGTCAAACTCTATGGAACTCTAGGGTTGAGGCGAGAAGCCTCTGAAAAAGAGAAAGAACGTCTTAAACGATTAGTTAGGTCAACCAGTTGGCTGAAAGGAAACAAGTATCTCTGGAGTGAAATGCCTTATGTAAGAGAAATATCTTTCCATAAAGCAGAGAAAATCAATCTTGGAAAGATGACTGCCAATTTATAAGACCCTTCTACTATTCTTTAGGGTGTGTAAATGTGATTATCCAAAAAATCACCGCAAACAACAAATAGAATCCTCCTAATATCCATATCAAAATGGGTAATTCAGGGTTTGAGAATAATGCTTTCCCGAGCGCCAGACCACCGATTAGAAAATGCGTGAAATTCCCAAGCGCAATGGGTTTGTTATAGATCCCACCTATTCTGCCATCCTTGATATTCCAGTTGACCATTGCAAAAGAGACATACAAAGCACCTAATAATTGAAAAATGAGTGTGATAGATTTTGATTCATCATACAGTAAAGCAACAAGTATTTCATCAGGAGCAAACGTGAGACTGAGACCAATTACTGCCAATAAGATGGAAGAGATGGTTAATATGAGTTTTGTGTTCATGCGATAAGTGATTTATTATCTATTATACCATATTCATCAACTGATGGATCCTCTTAGTTGGTTTGTGGTTTGAAGTAGCTGACAACGGTGAATATTCAGCGCCAAATCTTTAAAGCACCTTGTTTGTGAGCTTATCCAGCATTCCGCTTACTTTTTCAAGAACATCCTGACAATCTGCCAAATCAAATTGTTGTAAATACGATTTAGGATCGCGATATGATATAGAAGATCCACCTAATTGATTACTGGTAATCAGTATTTTTAAGGGCAATTCATAACCCATTTTCTGGTCGCATAGCATCAGCTTTGTGCCGACTTTTGGATTACCAAAAATGAGTACGTGAGTTATTGGTAGGGTCAAACCAGCTTTCTCTGCTCCTTTGTGATGGGGTATTTCTGTAAATAGAGATAGTCCAAGCATATCGATTCCGTACTTGAGTGAGTCGATCACTTCCAGCGCCATTTTCTTGGATGTTTTGGTGATCATCATAGTGTTTTTACTAAGACCATTGGATATCTCCATGAGATTAGGATCTGTTTGAGATTGTTCACTTGGTGATGATTCACAAGCAAAGAAAATGATGGATAAAGTTAGTGCAGCTAGGATTCTCATATTCTTATATTTTAGGTCTTAGTAATTTACCAATTTTTTAAAGTCTTCCATATTGCCAACTATGAATATTTGGTACATTTGTCCAGTTAATAATATGAAACTTTAATACAGCTATTTTGCTGTTAAACCAACTATCAACATGGAAGAGACTTTGAAAAAAACCGCACTTAACGATGTTCATGAAGCACTTGGTGCTAAAATGATGCCCTTTGCTGGATATAATATGCCAGTTAGGTATTCTTCAGATATCGAAGAACATATGGCAGTTCGTGATAGTGTTGGGATTTTTGATGTGTCTCATATGGGAGAGTTTATGTTGAAAGGGCCAAAGGCATTGGACTTGATCCAGAAAGTGACGAGTAATGATGCCTCGAAGATGGTTGATGGACAAGCACAGTATAGCTGTTTTCCTAATACTGATGGAGGTATTGTAGATGACTTAATAGTGTATCGCAAAGACGAAGAAGAATACTGGTTGGTGGTGAATGCGTCAAATATTAAAAAAGATTGGGATTGGGTTACTAGTCACAACGATATGGGAGTAGAAATGGAGAATGTTTCTGATAATATATCTCTATTTGCAGTACAAGGACCTAAGGCAGTTGAGACATTACAAAAGTTGACTAGCTCGAATCTTTCAGAAGTGAAATTCTATACTTTCGAGATTGGGGAATTTGCAGGTTGTCCTGACGTCATCATGTCAGCAACTGGTTATACTGGATCAGGTGGATTCGAAATCTATGTTGAGAACCAATATGCGAAGGAAGTTTGGGAGAAGATCATGGAAGCAGGAGCGGAGTTTGATATCAAGCCGATCGGCCTTGGTGCAAGAGATACTTTGAGATTGGAAATGGGATATTGTCTATATGGCAATGACATCACTGATACCACTTCGCCTTTGGAAGCTGGATTAGGGTGGGTGACTAAGTTCACTAAAGACTTTATCAATTCAGAGAATCTTGCGAAGCAAAAAGAAGAAGGTGTGACCAAAAGATTAGTAGGATTTAAAATGACCGAAAAAGGCATTCCAAGACAAGGTTATGAAATCAAAGACCTTGAAGGAAATGTAATCGGCCAAGTGACTTCCGGAACAATGTCTCCATCCATGGGAATTGGCATTGGAATGGGATACATCAATCGTCCACATACTAAACCCGGAACGGAGGTACTCATTGTTGTTAGGAAAAAAGAGATCAAGGCAATGGTACAGAAAATGCCTTTACTGCAATTATAAGTATTTGCTATAATACGGTAAGATAGTAACAAAAAAGTCACGTTGTAAAACGTGACTTTTTTGTTATAAATGAGAAGCTAATCCTTTTCTTAGAAACGATTGTTCGGGATCATCCATCATGATGTTTTGCGAACGAGTTTGTGCGGATTTTTGCGCTATCTTCTCCAATGAGTGGCAGCTATGTGCATGTTCATGTGCGACTAGCATTTCGTCATATGGTCCTTTACCGCTCATGAGTTTCACGAAGATCGGACTCAATTCTAGACAAATAAACAGGAGGAAAATAAACCAATCAGCCATCGCTATAGCGTTGCTCTTTGATTTTAGATTGCTAAGTGCTTCCATCCTAGCTGCAAGTCCGTTGTATGTGACTGCTCCCAAATTGTCAACTTCTTGCGAAATGGTAGATTTGATTTGATCGATCTCTTTGATTTTTGATTGAATCAAAGGGTGATTGGTATTGGTAGTAATGCTCAACTCTTTTCCTGCCAGATCAGCGTTTTGCTTTTTGATCTGGTAAATTGGTCCGGCATTGCGTTTGCCAGATCCACCTGTTCCATCAGCTTCTTGCCTAGCGAGGTTGGTCAATTCGTCTCGATGTGATTTAGCTATTCCTATTTCATTTTTCAACAACTTGATTTCAGAATTTAGTGTGGCTATCTTAGATTGATGTTTGAATCTGACTTTGTTTTCTTGCTGTTCAGTAATCGCTAGTTGCATCACTGTGAGCTCAGTATTGATCTCTTTCTCGAACATCTTCAGTTCGAGCGGTTTGGAGATCACTGTAGCGATGATTAGTGCCAAGGCGATTCTTGGAAGTGCCATCTTTAGTTCTCCATGCTTCTGATCAGTCTTCCGCATACTTGAGATGATGTATCTATCGAGATTGAAGATCATTAGCCCCCAGAGTATTCCGAAACCAATGCTATAGTATAAGCTTTCGAATATGGTATAGAGCGCATATCCACTAGCTAATCCAGCAAGTATGCCTGTGAATAAAATAGTGGCTCCTATGCCTACATACTTACTCCCTTCAGTAGGGCAGCGGTAAATGATTGATCGATTGGCACCCGCACATAGCCATAGAAAATGATTGATTCTTTTCATATGCTTTTCTTTATAAAAGAAAAGAGAGCCGTTGCTCTCTTTTCACTTTAACCTAACCTATTTATTTTGAGTTTTGTAATATGAATAAATTACAATGTCTTGTGTTGTACTTGGGTAATTACAACCACTGTGCCAATGCATTAAAATAGTGACTGGGAACTCTCAAGATAGATTGTGTAAGAATTACTGTTCGAATGTGAACAATTACCTGGACGGAAATGATCTATATTCAACTATTCATTGTGTAGGATGATACCCATGTCATTGTTGATCATTCTTCGGTTATACTCTTGAATGAATGCTTTCACTTCTAAGGTCATATTATTTTCCACCACTGGCATTGTCCCAGTTAAGTTTGACTTGCAAAATAGATCATCTTCGAATTGGTACAGCCCAGAAGACTTCTGTCCGTCAAACTGAATTACATAGTTATTTTTGAAATAGTGATAGAACCCACTTTTGTAGCCAATAGCAAAGTTATTGGCAGTGCTGTCAAAGACATCATTACCAAAAGCAATGTAATCATGTGGGTAGTTTAGTCTGCCAAGGATGGTAGGCATGATATCTATTTGCTGGACAGAATTGACAGTGTCAAACGCCACCAACTGATCATCAGATGGATCAAATATAATTAGCGGCACAGCAAAGACTCCAGCTGGAGTCTTATATTCTGGCAAGTCACTATAGGTTGCAGCATGGTCTGCAGTGATTACGAATATTGAATTTTCATACCAGGGCATATCTTTCACACGATTGAAAAATTGTCTTAATGAATAGTCAGTATATCCGACAGGTTCCTGGATGGGCAATTTGCCTTTGGGAAACTTTCCTTGATAACGTTCTGGTACCCTGAAAGGGTGATGAGATGAGACTGAGAAAAGGGAAGTGAAAAAGGGTTCTTGCATCTTCTCCATTTCTGTCGCATAATATTGCATGAACTCTTCATCCCATATACCCCAATGTCCATCGAAATCATCATCATTGTTGTATTCAGTCATCCCAAAGTAATCTGTGAATCCCGATTGATGAGCAAATGAATCAAAACCCATAGATCCATTGGGCGCCCCATGAAAAAATGCAGTATGGTATCCTTCGCGTTTCAGAACATTGCCAAGAGATGATACTTTATTCCCGGAATAGTGAGATAGGATAAATGGTTCTATCAAAGAAGGCACACTTGATACACAAGAGGGCATTCCAGATATGGACTTTCGTCCATTAGAGAAAGCATGTTGAAAAGTATAAGAGTGGTCAATCAATGAATCTAAAAATGGCGTAAACCCTTTATAGTCCGGTCGATGTTTGTTGAATTGCCCAAAATGCTCTCGTCCGAAGCTTTCAAGTATGAGTAATACCACATTTTTCTTTTTAAATAAACTATCAGCTTTCTCTTCTCCTGAATGAAAGGCAGAATAATATTTGCTTTGCTCTTCTACTGAGTCAAAGTAGTGGACCTCTTTAAGAGGTTTTTTACCAGCAGATCTAAGTAAAGCAAATGGTGTATTGAGGACAATTGCTCTTTCTGCTGGTTTTGTAGTGTACTTAGATGCGTTGCTCAAAGTGATTGGCCTAGTGCTATCTTTGAAGTCTCCTCTGATACCTCCAACGTTGAGTGTGACTACTATCAATAGTAGAACGGTATGAATTATTAGATACGGTACTAGTTTTGTCTTTGGAGCAGATTCCACTGTTATGAGTTTGCTCATTTTATAAAACAAAACAATCAGAACAATTGCGAGTATTAGCATATACCAATAGTCAAACAAGAACTGAAAAACCAAACCACCCATGTGCTGTTCGTTGGCAAACTGCTGAAAGATCGCACTTGTAGTTCTTTTAAGAGTTATCTCATAATAAACAGTGTCTGAGATGTTGATGATGATACCGAGCATGACAGGCACCATGTGAAACCACAAGGTTACTTTTTGGTAAGTAGTATTGTGTCTAAACTTAAATGGAATGAGTTGTGTAAACGTATAGAGCAAGTTGAGCATGAAAAGCACCGAAAGATCGAAAACCCAACCACCTTTGAATATTTTCAATAACCCCGTAAGTGAGATGTCGGTGAAGTAGTCTAAATTATATGTGTAGAAGATCACGCGGCATATCATAAAGAAGAATATTGCCAATAGAATTCTGGCAATTAGTGCTGTGGTGACCTGTAACTCTAATTTTTTCATGAACGGAATGCCTTTCTTATTTGCTTTTTTATTGACTGGAATCTACCTTGTATTTGATAGAGGACAAAGTGTGCAAATTTATAGCTTAATGTATTAGTATTGAAATATTGATTGGTTGCTGGACAACTTTTTTCTAAATAAGCGAGCTCGAGATCCTTTTGAGCAAAGTTCCATGACTTGGATAGTTTTGTGTCAATCACCTGTGCACCTTCTTTACCCTTAAGGAAGTTTTTGAGATGTGGGTCACCATGTAGATATCCAGCAGCATGTATTTTCTGAAGTGTCTCCACGACATTTTGATAATCAGTGTCATTACATGGTGATCCTTCAACAAATGAACAAAGATACCAAGAATCAACAATCACTCCGAGCTTCTTTTTTTCAACAACGACTAAAGGCTTATTAGATCCAATTCCCATTTGCTGCAGGAGAAGCATACTAAGAGAAGACTGAAGGGCGTCAGACTTTCTGAAAGGGGACAACATTCTAATCCATTTTCGTCTGTTTTTCTCTATCGGAATCTTAAGTATAATTGTTTCTTTGTCTAAAGAAATCAAATGAACAGCACTTCTTTGGTCATCTTTGAGAGTTTTTAAGATGTTATATTCATTATTAAGAATATAATCTACATGCGATTTCGCTTTATCCCATTGGACAAAATGATGAATGTTATAACCTAAGTATTGTTGTGTATTGTATTTCAAAATGTCTGCAAAAATAATGGATTTGAATCAGTTGAGTACGGTTTGGGATGAAAACTTAATAGAAGACAATTCTTGTTTGTTTTAAGCTCATTCATCGGCTTGCTGACATTATTGAAAGATAAATGGTTATAATGTATCCTCAAATTCATATTCATCGTTGCTATATTTTTATTACATTTAAGATATGTCTCTAGAGGAAGAAAATAGGCCAAAACAAAACTATTCTGATAAGGAAAAAGATGTTGTTTTTGAAAAAGAGTTTTTTCCGCATCTCAACGCGATGTACAATTTTGCGCATCGGTTGACATTTGATGAGGATGATGCCAAGGATCTAGTCCAAGATACCTTTATGAAGTCTTATCGTTTTATTAACTCATTCCAGCAAGGAACTAATGCGAAAGCATGGTTGTTCCGAATATTGAAAAATAGTTTTATCAATGATTTTCGTAAGAAGAGTAAGCAGCCTGCCAAGGTAGATTACCAAGAGGTCGAGTCTTATTATAATTCTGAAAAAGTTGATAAACCTATCACATCTGATCTGCGTGTTGAGTCCGTTCAGCATATGATTGGAGATGAAATATCCAATGCACTCAATTCTTTGGATGTTGATTTTAGAACGGTAATAATTCTTTGTGATCTAGAAGGGTTTAAATACGATGAAATGGCCAAAATACTTGATATACCAATCGGTACAGTACGATCAAGACTTCATCGTGCCAGGAATTTGCTCAAAGAAAATCTGAGAGGCTACGCTAACGAAATGGGATACAAATAGAGTCTATGAGTTTACTGTCAAAATGGTTCGGGAAAACCGAGGAAAAGCAATGTCCAGAAAGGAATAAATGTCTTGATATACTCAATGTAGTGTTGGACGGTGAGGCTACTGAAGAACAAAAAATTTATCTTAATGATCACATAGATGCTTGTTTGCCTTGTCTTAATGATTATAATCTCGAGAAGGAAATTAAGGATTTGCTGAAAACAAAATGTGGTAAGATTGATGTGCCAGAAGGACTTGCGGAAGCTATCAAATTAAAACTGGCAGAAAAAACATTATAACTCCTCCGATTTCAGTTCAATATATCTTCTTTGGTTGATGTCATTTGATATCTATCTCTTAAATTCGCACAATATTTTATAGAGGCACTCGAATTTATCAACTCAATGCACAAAGGCAAAGCTTTTATTTTTTCGGCACCATCTGGTTCAGGGAAAACTACTATTGTTCATCATTTATTGGATAATAACGAGAATCTTGGATTTTCCATATCAGCATGTACTAGGGATAAAAGGGGCAGGTCTGAGAATAACGGAAAGGACTATCATTTTTTGGATCCTGAGGATTTCCGAAGTAAGATCGCAAAAGATGAGTTTATTGAATGGGAAGAGGTATATGCTGGTAATTTTTATGGCACGCTCAAGTCTGAAATCGATCGAATTTGGTCCGAGGGAAAACATGTTATATTTGATGTAGATGTAAAGGGAGGCCTAAACCTAAAAAAATATTTCGGAGAAGATGCTTTAGCAGTATTCGTGAAAGTGCCTTCTATAGAAGTGCTAGAAAAAAGGCTCAGTGACCGCGGAACAGAGTCAGAAGATAGTTTATCTAGAAGATTGTATAAAGCTACTTTTGAGATGGGGTTTGAAGATCAGTTTGACGTATCACTTGTCAATGAAAATCTTGACGAATCATTGAGAAAGGCTCAAGAGATGTTTGAGGACTTTATACAATAGCCCAATTTTTTCAACCAACAATTTTAGTTTGAAATGGAAAATGCGAATAATTTTGATCATTATTTAATTACACGTTTTAACTTAAGGAAAGACAATTGGACAAAGACAAAGAGGAATGAATCAGTTCTGTCCGACACTTGGTTGGAAAATAGGTTTGAACTTTTCGATAACTACTGCCTGCCATCGGTTAAGTCTCAAACTAATATGAATTTCAAGTGGTTGGTGTTTTTCGACACAACTACACCTGACAACTACAAAAAAAGAGTGGAAGAGATTGCAGTGAATTTTCCTCAGTTTCATCCTGTATATTCAGATGGGATGGATCCATATATATCTACCGCCCAGAGAATTGTCGCGGAAAGTAAAAATTCGCATATAATTACTACTCGCCTGGATAATGATGATTGTATTAGCATCGATTTTATAGACACTATCCAAAATGATTTTGATTCTCAGGATTATGAGTGTCTAGATTATGTTGACGGCTACACTCTTCAGATTGCTCCTAAAATAAGACTTGGAGAAAAATTACATTATTTTAATCCATTCAATAGCCTAGTTGAGATAAATAAAGACCCCAAAACGGTTCTTCATAGACGACATTCTCAGTGGAAAAAAGAGAAGAGAATAAGGAGAATTCGCGGCAAGAGAATATGGCTTTCGATCATTCATTTTGAGAATAAAGTAAATGAATTCAGCGGGTATGGTAATACAGACTGGGATGTTGTAATGAGTAAATTCAATATTAAGCCAGATAAGCTTACAATGTTGAAAGAATCCAGAGTGCCTTTCCAGAAATGGAGGATTGAGAGTGTGTATAATTTTTTAGATATTAGAATAACTTATTTCTTTAAGGATCTCAAGCGGAAACTTGGTCTCTATGGAAATCACTAAATATTACAAATGAATATAGGACTCTTTTTTGGTTCTTTTAATCCTATACACATAGGCCATTTAATAATTGCTAATGTAATGGTTGAGACGACTGATATTGACAAAGTTTGGTTTATAGTTTCTCCACAAAACCCTTTCAAGAAACGGAATACTCTTCTGCACGAATTTGATAGAATGGATATGGTACGTGCTGCTATCAATGATAACTATCATCTAGAGGCTTCCGATGTGGAATTTAATATGCCAAAGCCAAGTTATACCGTGGATACACTGGCTTATCTAATCGATAGGCATCCAGATAAGAATTTCAAGCTCATTATTGGGGAGGATAATTTGACCCATTTTCATAAGTGGAAAAACTATGATCAAGTATTGAGCCATGGTCTATATGTCTATCCTCGCCCTCATGCAACTAAGACAGATTTCCACAGTCATGAGATGATTAAATTTATTGAGTCACCAATGGTGGATATATCAGCTACTTTTATTCGGCAGTGCATTAAGAATGACCAATCTATCAAATACCTGGTGCCAAAGGAAGTGGAGGAATTGATCTTGAGTAAAGGTTTTTATAGAAATTAAAAAACATCACCCATGAGCAACCAATCTGTTAGATCTTGCATCTACATATTGTATATAGTCAAAAGTAACTTTGACATAAGAATTTCGTCTCACTAGAAGACAACAATTATTAACTCAAACTTTAAAACATTGAAAGGAATATTTCGAGCAATTTTAAGTACTACTATGGTAATACTTACCATATCTTATAATAACTATTCTCAAGGTATAAAGGGGAATATTTATGATCAAAATAAAGAATCATTGCCGTATGCTACTATTTATGTAAGAAGTATAGAGTCTGGTACCACTTCGAATATCGAAGGGTATTACGAAGTGAGGTTAGCACCAGGGAAATACGATGTAGTGTTTCAATACATGGGATATGAGTCTGTTCTCAAAGTAGTTGATGTCGCAGCAGGGCCATTATCGCTGCATAATATTATATTAAAGCCTCAGACTATGCTACTTAAGGACGTAGTGATCAAAGCCGGCAAAGAAGATCCTGCGTTCACAATCATGCGAAAGGCTATTGCTAAAGCTAAGTACCACACCAATCAACTGGATGGCTACAATGCGAAGGTATATATCAAGGGATCCGGTAGGTTGATTGATTCTCCTTTTTTTCTTAGAAAAAAAATTGCTAAAGAGGGGATAGACTCTACTTCTGCTTTTACTCAAGAATCTGTCATGGAAGTTACGTATACACGGCCCAATAAATACCAAGAGCGCGCTATTTCTATTCGAACTAGTGGAGAATCGAATAATACAAGTCCAACATCCTACATTAACGGAAGTTTTTATGATTCTAAGATGGCAGATGCCATCTCACCTTTGTCTCCAAGAGCATTCGCATACTATCGTTTTATTTATAAAGGGACTTTTGTTGATCGAGGTTATACCGTGAGTAAAATTCAAGTGATTCCCCGATCAAAGGGTGATGATGTGTTTTCTGGAGAAATATCAATTATCGAAGACCAGTGGAGTATTCATAGCTTAGATCTCAAAACCACGAAATTCGGCATTGGTTTTAGAGTAAGTCAGATTTACGATCCAATAGAAGGGAAAGTTTGGCTACCTGTCAGTCATAAGTTTGACATTCGAGGTAGCTTCTTGGGATTTGATTTTGAATATGATTATCTGGCTACTGTGAGCAATTATGATATATCCATTAACCCAGATCTAGATACGGATTTTGAAGTGGTTGATGATAAAATAGATAAAGAATTGGCTAAGGAGATAGAGAAGGACAATAAGAATACAAAAAGTAAAGATTTTTTAGGGAAACTACAATCAGGAAAGGAGATGACTCGAAAGGATTTGAGGAAAATCATGAGAGAGTATGAGAAGATAGAAATGGAAGAGGCGCCAGAGGTTGATGTGATAGGCGTACGAAACTTAACCATAGATTCTACTGCATATAATAATGACTCTACTTATTGGGCTCAAATCAGACCTGTTCCTTTAAGTGAATATGAGGTAAAGGGCTACTATAAGCTTGATAGCATGACCGAAGTAAGTGATAAGGCGGCTAAAGGAGACTCAACTAAAGTTGGACGAAAAAAAGGGTTTCATATTGCTGATGTCTTATTTGGAAACACTTATAAGATAGCCGACAGAACTCACTTAAAGATAAAAAGCATGTTGCTAATGGCAGGCTATAATACTGTAGAAGGATTCAACTTTAGATATGGATTGCAATACACAAAGACATTTGAGAATAAACAATGGCTGAGTTTGGAGCCAACGGTGCGGTATGGTCTTGCTAGAGAGGAGCTAACAGCAGACTTGAAGGTGCGATGGAAATGGTCTGATAATACACAATGGACTATCGCTGGCGGAAGGAGCATCGATCAATACAATGACAATAGGCCAATACATCCCATCATGAATACTTTAAGTTCATTGTTTTACGAACGAAATTTCATGAAGATATATGAGCAGGATTACTTAAGACTGAAGCTCAATCAAAAAGTTAGTGATAAACTTAAGTTTTCAATAAACACGACTTGGTCAGAAAGGCATCAATTGTATAACAATACTAATTATTCTATTAGAGATGTTAAGGGAAGGGACTATACAGCCAATCCGCCTGGCAATGATTATCTTTCAAATACAGAGTTTATTACAAATCAAGCGTTTACATCAGATATATCCATACAGTATGTTCCTAAGGTAAAATACCGTATCGAGAATAAGAAAAAGAAGGTCATTAAAGGGTTGTCTCCGACCTTCATCTTGAATCTAAGAAATGGCTTAGCCATAGGGAATAGTGAAGTAGAATATAGTCTATTGGAGCTTGGAGTAAGGCAAGGATTTAAAATTGGAGCGAAAGGAAAGCTAACCTATAAGATTAATGGTGGAGTATTCTTAAATAATAGTGCAATGTCTTTTGTTGATTATCGTCACTTTATGGGAAATAGAACTTTTATGCAAGCTATTGACCCTGTAGGGCGATATAGATTATTGGATTACTACCAGTCTAGTACAGCAGATAATTATTTATCCTCATTTGTCCATTACGATTTTAGGAAGTTGTTTTTGACAAGATTGGGCTTTATTCAAGACAGAGGGTTGAAAGAAGCCTTGTTTGTTAATTATTTGGGGACAAATACTTCTGAAAACTATACAGAAGTAGGGTACAGCCTCAATAACATATACAGACTTTTTAGAATAGAGACGGTGGCAGCATTCAGAAATGGTAAATATTACGACTGGGGAATTCGAATTGGCATATCCACGAATTTAAGTGACCTCATCAGGTTTGATACGGATTAAATTGATTTTTCCGTAAGTAGTTCAGGGAGGTTTTTAAGAATATCGGTAGTCATCTTGTCTAGATCATAGTCTGGTTTCCAGCCCCAGTCTGTTCTAGCTGAAACATCATCAATGGAGTTAGGCCAAGAGTCAGCTATCGCCTGTCTAAAGTCTGGGTTATAGTTGATTTTGAATTCTGGTATTTGATCTTGGATCGAATTAGTTATTTGACGCGGAGTGAAACTCATTGCACTAACATTATAGCTAGAGCGAATCTTTATTTTATCAGAATCAGCTTCCATCAAGTCAATAGTAGCTTTCACAGCATCGTCCATATACATCATAGGGAGTGCCGTATCTTCAGAAAGAAAGCAGTCTAGTGGCTGTCCCTGTATTGCTTTGTAATAAATGTCCACGGCATAATCAGTAGTTCCTCCTCCTGGAAGTGCTTTATAACCTATTAGTCCAGGATATCTTAAACTTCTCACATCTACACCGTATTTTTCAAAGTAGTAAGCACACCATCTCTCTCCGGCCAGCTTACTGATGCCATATACAGTGTTCGGATCCATCACTGTATCTTGCGGTGTATTATCGATTGGTGTACTTGGCCCAAATACGGCTATCGAACTTGGCCAATATATTTTTTCTAGTTTGTATGTTTTTGCTATGTCAAGAACATTGAGCAAACTTTCCATGTTTAGATCCCAAGCAAATTTTGGATTTTCTTCGCCTTTGGCTGAAAGGATAGCTGCTAAATGATAGATTTGATTGATACTGTATTTTTTGACTAAAGCTTCCAATCCAACTTTGTCCATGGCATTCAGCTCTTCGAATGAACAATCAAATAATGAATCTTTAGGCTTGCGAATGTCTGTTGCCAAAACATTCTCCTTACCATGCAATTCACATAATGCGAGAGTTAACTCAGAACCTAATTGCCCGCAGGCGCCTATTACCAATATATTGCTCATGATCTATCTGTAATTTAGTGCGAAATTAACAATTGCGTACTAATAATCATAGGTAGAAAGGTAGGTAAAAGTGTGATTTATGGAGAAGGTGCTTGTGGATATTTAATAGGAGAATTGTGTGCTAATTTTCAGTGACTTCAACTTCTACTCTTACATTGAGTTTTGCCTGAGCACTGTGTTTATCATACAGCATTTTTTTTCCGCCCCAACCTTTTATTTCTATTCTGGAAATATCAATTCCTTTACTTTGCAGGTAATGTTGTATCGTTTCTGCTCTATATTGTGATAGTTTTTGTGCGCTACCAGCTGTTTCTACATGCTTATCAGATTTTAGATTGAATAGATCATGGTTGTCCTTTTCACCGAGGTGAATTACTTTTCCATGAGAGGTGCCATTAGTGTGACCATGTATTTTGATTCTCATATTTGGATTTTCTTTCATCATTGTGTAGAGGTCATCCAACTCTGGTTTAGACTTGGCTTGCATAATCGCGGCATCCTTATAGAAGAATACCTTCCACATCACTGCGATATCACCCATCTGTAGACGATCCAGGTTTAGGTTTACCCTAATCAAGGAATCTGAAAGGTGTCCTACTGAAGAGTGCCCAGTTGAATCTGTATATATTGGTTGATCAAGACTGAACGATATTTCTTGCGGTCGATACCCGAAAACTGAACTTATTACTCGGACAGATTTTGATCGATTATTGGGGTCATTTATACCTGAAAGAGAGTGTGTATTCATAGAAGTAATCAATTTAGATCGAACATTATCATATACTTGAACTTGCCCATCTATGATTTTGCCATTTGATCTCTTTATTGTATTAATATACATTCCATAGTCATATTTATCAAATACCCTCGTGCTACGTAATTCGGTAGATATAAACAGATCTATTGGGTCATATATTATTTTTTTTACTTCTACTTTTTCAATTGTTTTATTAGCCAAGTTAGCAGACTCATCCACTTCTTTTATCAATTCTTCTTTCTTGCTATTGACAATGATAAGAGGCTCGTTGATAGCGACACTACTGCTGCTACTACTACTACTATTACTACTATTACTACTTTCTATAGCTAAGATATTGTTGCTTTCTGATTTCTCCTTTTTTAGTTCATCTGTTTTGTTTATTTCAGAAGGAGCATTGTTTATTACAGCAGTATTTTTAGTTTTCTGATTATCAGTTGTTTGCTCATTTTTAACTGACTCCAACTTTGGGTTAATTATAATTTTCTCTACTAGTTCTTTTTCGGTACTAACCACTATTCTTTCTGTAGCTGCTATTAGGACTGGACTATCTACTACTTCAGTAGTAGCACTTATTGGCTTTTGTGGAGTGCTGACACCGTATATATAGATAGACGTCACACTTATTGTGATGAAAAGTAACACTAGGACAAGTGCTTTTTCTGATGATTTTGTAGTTTTCATAACTGATAAAATAAAATAATACAACTAATAATGCTGCAAATTACTACTATTATCTGTAATTATGATAGGTATGCCTTAAAATACAATTTCATGTTGTGTATTTATGATGTGATAAAAGTATAGAATTAGTAGTTTTTGAATTGACCTTCTAATTTGCCGTAATGCTCCAAGTCTTCAATAATCTTCTTGTCTAATGGTGTTTGTTTGATTGTATTATATTTTTCCCAGAAAGAAAGGTTATATGGCATGTCTTGATATTGAAGTCCATATTTCTTCATTTTATTGGTCCCACTTATTCTTTTATCTGTTTCAGGGTTTATATAGTTGATAAGTAGTTCTTGATAAAGTTCCATATCATAATCGAGTGTTCTACTTTCTTGATTGTACCATTGATTCCGTTTGTACAATGTGAAATAGTTTAAGTAGTACTTATCTTTATATGATTTAAATTCAATCACTTTACGAGTAGTGACGAATCGATCTAAGTAGAGATATTTTTTATACTTCAATACTTCACTTATCGCATGCTCTTTAGTCCCTATCGTTTGCTCAATTCTGACAAATGCATAGCTTTTCACATCAATATATAATTTTAACCTAATGTTGCTATAATGATAATCAAGTACATGAACATTGCGGTTATTTAAAATAGTGGTGGGTTGTCGTTTGATATCAACATCTGAATTAGAAGTGCTTGGGAAGTTATGATATCGAACTATATTTTCAATAAGCATTTCTTCTAACAGGTTATCTTGAGTGAAATATTTTGCGAAAATATGATCGTAGCCGAGACTTTTTCTTACCTCGACTAAACCTACTTTCTCTCTGAGTTTAGCATAGTTTCTTGGTTTTTCATAGTTATTGTCAAAAACTTGGATAGCCGCTTCCAATAAAGAAATGTAGGTTCCATTCACACGTTTGAGGTCTCGATAGAATCCATCTAATAAGAAAGGCTCGGTGGGATAGTTGTCGGGAATTTTGTTAATAGCGATCTCTAATATGTCTGATGGAGATAGAGAGTCAAGAATGACCACCTCATCTAATATTTTCGGAATTTTCCTCAAATACAAAACCATGGATTTATTGACATCTAACATTCTTATATTGAGTGACAATGTTTCATACCCCAGCATTGATATGACCATAACTCCATCCTCAATTTCTTGATTAGGAATATAAAAATCAAAAGCACCAGCGGCATTGGAGATTGTCCCAGCCGGGCTGTCTCTTATGCCGATAGAGGCAAAGATTAATGGCTCGTTAGTTTCTTTGTCAATCAATTCACCTGATACAGTGATTTTACTCTGAGACATTAAACTCAGCGTTACAAAAATGAAATAAAGTGCTAGAAGTATCTTTCTCATCCTTATAAGTAAATTTCAATGTTGTTCATCGTCATAAATATAACTAAATCATTGATTTCTGAGATAGGTATTCTTTACTACTTGTGCTATATCTATGATAGTTTTAACTTATATTTTGCTTGCAATTAGAAACTATGTTTAGACAAATACCTAAAAAATGGGTTAATGCTTATTTACTAATAGTGTTGTGGTATGCTATCAATTACTTGATTGGTGCTGTGTCAGAATACCAAATTTTCAGCCCATACACTTATGTGCTTTGGAATGGCTTATATATGTATGAGACAGTTTGCATACTTGTTTTCATAACCTTCTTATGGGCTAATTTATTGTTTAGATACCGAATTCCTATACAGATTATTGGGCATTTGATTGGATTGATTAGCAATTTCTTGGTGATGGGATCATTGTCATATTTTCTAGAGGCTTATATGGATGGGGATGTATATGTAGAGGATTGGATGAGCTATTTGAAAGAACTGCTTAGTTGGAGAGCTCTACGATTTCATGATCAATATATAATCACGGTGTTTATCTACTATATTATCAGATATATAGATACAGTGAGGCAACAAGAAAGTGAGAAAATTATTCTGGCGATTAAGAATAAAGAAATGCAAATGTCTTTGCTTAAATCTCAGATCAATCCGCACTTTCTATTCAATACATTGAACTCGATAAGTACCTTGATTCACCTTAGTAAAGATAAGGCACGTAAAATGATCACTCAATTGTCCGATATGTTTCGATATGCAATGGATTCGTATGATGATCAACTAGTTGAGCTAACAGAAGAAATTGCTTTTATAGACAATTATGTGCGAATACAACAGGTGAGATTTGAAGAACGATTACAATTCGTCAAAGAGATAGAGGCAGAGTGTATGAAAACAAAAATTCCTCCAATGATCTTGCAACCACTTATAGAAAATGCCGTGAAATATGGTATTGGGCCTAAGGATGAAGGAGGGGTAGTAAAGTTAATTGCTAAGCGGATCATAGGTGGAGGAGTTTATTTTGAAGTGAGAGATAATGGGTTAGGGGTAAATGCAGCAAAGGTATTGGATGGAAGCTCAAGTGGTATTGGAATGAAAAACTCAGAAAAAAGGCTTCAAAACATCTATGGCCCTACTACTACATTTAAGGTAGTGAGCAATGCTCAAGGATATAGAGTAAGTTTTATTATATTGAATAAAAAACGAAAGAATAATGAGTATATCTTGTCTGATCATTGATGATGAAAAACTTGCGAGAGACCTTGTCTCAGAATTTCTCGAAGCATACCCAGATATTGAGGTTGTTGGGCAGTGTGCAACAGGAAAGCAGGCCGTAAAGGCTATTGATGATGAAAAGCCACAATTGATTTTTCTTGATGTGCAAATGCCAGCTATGACAGGCTTTGATGTGCTGGAGAATATCACGCACCAGCCTTTTGTAGTCTTTTCTACAGCATATGATCAATATGCCATTAAGGCGTTCGAGAAAAATGCAGTTGACTATTTATTGAAGCCAGTCGATGAAGAGCGGTTTGCTCAGGCAGTAGAGCGTGCTATGGAGCGAATCAAGAAAGACGAATCTAACATTGGAGATCTAATCGATGTGATAGAAGGTAGAAGTAGCGATACTAAATACTCCTCTCATATTTTTGTTCAAAAATCTGAAAAACTATTAAATCTAGAAGTGGGAGAGATTCTCCATTTGGAAGCTTCTGGAGATTATACAATATTATCCACAGATACAGATCAGTTTGTAAGTTCTACTGGGATTACCAAGCTGGAGAGTAAGTTGAATCCAGAGATGTTTATTCGAATCCATCGCTCTACTATTATCAATTTGAAGAAGCTTAAAGAAATAGAAAAGCACTTTAATGGAGGTTTGATTGTGAAAATGCAGAATGGTAAAACTTTTCCGGTAAGTAGAACTTATGCCAAAGCGATTAGAGAGAAGGTTATATAATAACCTTCTCTCTAATTCTAGAAGGTTAGTCCAAAACGAAGTGATGGAAATACTGTTTTGAAGTCGTCAGAGACGATGAGTTCAGGGATGATACTTATTTCACTGTTGTTGGGCGTAATAAAAATACTCGCCTTGAAAGTATTTCCTTCAAAATAGCTACCAGCAGATTTGACCAAATACCCTAAACCAATTCCTCCCCATCTATCTGTAAGACTAGATTTTGAAAAATTTCGTTTGTAAAAAGCCGTAACGAATGTATTGACATGCATGTCGTAATTCTTATTTTCATTTCTGTCAAAGAAGTAATGAAAAGAGGATTGTACACCAAATTTATGCAGTTTGATACCATGCTTACTACCAAAAGTGATTGCAGCGTTGAGGGCTATTTCTGGAACTAACTTATCTCTAAACAAACCAGCACCAATCCCAACAGTTAAATTCAAGAAATCTCTAACACCACTATCTGTTATTTTAAGATCAGTAAATAATTTTCCTTGAACCTGAGTGCTTACATAATAGGCTTTCTTCGGGCTTGATATATTCTCCTGTTGTTCAGTCAAAAATGACTGGAGACGTTTAAGATTGAGTGAAGTCAATGAGCTTAAGTTACTGGTCTGTGTAAGGTAAGCATCAATAGTAATATTTTGAATTGAGAAGTGTATATGATTGAGCTCTGATATGTTTTGAAGTTTGTTATGTCGAGACATATAGACCTTTTTTTCTCGATCAATAGGTGTGACCTTAACCACTTCTCTTTCCTCATTTTCAATCAGTGTATTAGCTAAGCTTATATGAATTGGTTCTTTTTGAGTTTCAAATTTGAGTATTGCTCCAATCTTATTGATATAGGCTAGCCACACAGAGTCGAATTCATTATTAAAACGAACATTGTTAATATTTTGAAAAGCAAAGGTTATAGATTGTTCATCAGATAAATCAATACGCAGAGTGTCAGGGTGAGTAATGTACTCATCTTTTTGAGCAAGTG
>JAWUWD010000148.1:0-16544 GCA_034112085.1 Cyclobacteriaceae bacterium | reverse complement strand
CCTAGTCTATATTTAATTCTTAAAACACGAGACACAGCATCATTTAGTGTGGCTTCTTTGACCTGACCAGATTCAATGGCAGATTTCAAATTATCGAAATATGCGTTTGCTTGCATATCCATATCTGTTCCTGCATTGATGGCATAAATAGCCGCCTCTTTCTCATTAGTCGCAGTACCGTGATCTACAAGCTCTCCTATAGAATTCCAATCAGAAACCACAAATCCATCAAACCCCCAGTTATCCTTTAGTAAGTCTTTGAGCAAGTAGTCATTCGCTGTAGATGGTATACCATCAATATCATTAAACGCATTCATGAAAGTTGCCACTCCAGCATTATTAGCTGCTATAAACGGTGGAATAATCGTATTGAGCAGTATTGATTTTCCAATATTCACACTGTTGTATTCCTTACCGCTTTCTACAAATCCATATGCTGCAAAATGCTTGGCACATGCGGCTATGGTATGAGGCAGAGATAAATCTTCTCCTTGGAAACCACTCACTCTAGCCATCGCTATTTGAGAACCTAAATAGGTGTCTTCACCAGCACCTTCCATTACCCTACCCCATCGTGCATCTCGACCGATGTCTACCATAGGTGCAAATGTCCAATGCAATCCTGCTGAAGTCGCTTCTTCAGCTGAAATAGCTGCCGACTTTTTCATAAGATCTAAGTCCCAAGAGGAACTTTCACCTAATGGAATAGGGAAAATAGTTTTATAACCGTGTACTACGTCATATGAAAACAATAATGGAATACCCAATCGAGAATTCTCTACTACTTTTTTTTGTAGTTGCTTTGTCTCTGTGGCACCATGTAGATTCAATACGGAACCTACTCCTCCATTCAATAATCGATCAATAAGGATTTGGTCAGAACTGGATTTGGCTCCTTGTCCTGTAAGTTCTTCCCCAACAGAGTATTGATTAAGCTGACCAATCTTTTCTTCTAGAGTCATCAGCTCAAGCAAGCTGTCAATCTTATACTCAATAGCCTCATCTGTCTGTTCTGACATGAGACCTTGAGTATTATTGGATGTACAGCCAAAAGCTATAAAACCTAATAATATAGATATCAAGTCGACTTTTTTGAAGGTCATTAATTCTATTGGTTTTGAAATACGCGTGCATAATCTACAATCATGCGTTGAGGGAATACTGTAGATGAATTTGGACTTCCAGGCCAGTTACCTCCAACAGCTACATTGAATATCAAAAAGAATTTTTCATGAAATTCACTTAAATCAGCTGGTGTAATATCTGTGGTTTTAAATAGTACGTCATCGACAAACCATTGGATTTCATTGGCATCCCATGTAATAGTGAATACATGAAACTCATCTGCAAAGATTCCAGCGGATAGTTTATATTCCTTTCCCTGATCGCATGTACAGGCATAGTTCCCATTGTTATCCCAATGTAATGTGCCATATGTGGTATCGTCTCTTCCGGCTCCACCACCTACCATCTCCATAATGTCAGTCTCTCCGCATTTTGGCCAACCCACTGTAGACCAATTGCTGCCCAGCATCCATAATGCCGGCCATAATCCTTGTCCTTTTGGCAATAATGCACGAATGTCCACTCTGCCATATTTGAAATCAAACTTGTTTTGTGTTGTTAATCGAGAAGAGGTATATGATTTCCCCTGATATGATTCTTTTTTAGCTTCAATAGTTAAGAAACCATCTGAAACTGTAGTGTTTTCTTTACGGTAATATTGAAGCTCATTGTTACCTCCTCCATCACCATTTACTTCATAATTCCAATCAGATTCATCAAGTGATGATCCATTGAACTCATCTTGCCAAATCAATTGCATTCCATCATAACTTAAAGGAGTTATGTATCCATTTTCACTATCGATCGGTTCACCATCTTCTCCAACAACGATTGAAATTTCTTTTATTTTTTCCAGAAATCTTCCTGAACTACCAAATGCTTTCACTGAAATTTCATATAATCCTGATATTGCATAGGTATAAGAAACAGTTCCTGAGGTACTTCCAATTATTTCACTTCCACTTTCACCTATTTTAAATTCAAAATCAACTGCATTATCTGCTGTAGCTTTTATTTCAATATTCCCTGAACGATCCTCAGATATAACTACTTCAAAATTAAGATTAGAAGGATTACTATCATCCATAGTCGAACTATCATCTTTACAAGCTGACTGCATGAATAGACACATTGTTAATAAAAGCAAATTGAATTTATTCATAGAAAAATAGGGAATGTAGGTTTTAAATAAGTAGTCTGAATCAAAGCCAAACCGCTTATAAAGCAACAGGTATATAAAATATTATTGCTGATTGAATATTGATTTCTTTAAGAAGAGGTTAAATAAGGGAGTCCGAATTTTTCGAACCCCCTTATTAAATTAACCAAATAAAAATGTTTATTGATCACCAGTATTTACCATCAAACATTAATAGAAGTAAATGTTATCATAAAAGAAAGTAGGAGAATCAGTCGCATCAAACTTGAACTGAATAACTTGAGTCAAGTCCACTACACTGCTATAATCAGACAGTTCAATATCGAAACTTTTCCACGTTCCTGCCTCTGTCGTAAGTGCAACTGGAGTCTCACCAGCACCTATCAAAAAGAAGTTTGTCGTGATTACATCTTTGGACCATACATCTATATGCACCATAGTCTTTGCTGATACATCTTTTGCACCTCCAAAATCAATTCCTTGATAATCCAAGCCAGCAATCTTTATCACATTATCATCTCCAACCATTTCTCCAGTTGTAACAGCTTGTTGTCCCCAATCCGGGTTAGTATCTAATCCATCAAGAGCAGCATAAGCATCACTGTAAATTGAAAACACATCTGCTTCAGCCTGAGAAGGAGTTGGTGCTCCTGTTGCTGGCGTTGCTGAATCTATAATAACATCTTTAGTTGCAGTAGCAGACTCAGAACCATCAGCAGCAGTCAGAATGACTGTGTATGTCCCATCAGCTGCATACGTATGAGCAGGATTCTCATCCGTACTTAATCCACCGTCACCGAAATCCCAAGCAAATGATGTTGCTCCAGAAGATTTATTTGTGAAAGTAGCCGTAAGACCAGAGGTCGTAACATCGAAACCAGCATTTACCGCTATCAAAGCAGGCTCGTCAGCAGCATTTGCATAACTCACATATATAGCCTTCCAAACATTGGTGTTGGCCAATGCCCAAACTGTTTCAAGTGTATCCACTCCAGTAGCACCACCACTTATTAACTTAACATCAAAAGACACAGCATCTTGCGGCACTGCTACCTCAGCTGTAGTACCCAATTTATAAGCTCCCATCCAAGCACCATTACCTGTTAAAGTAATTTTATTTGTAGCTACTTCATAATCGTATGTATGAGTTGTAGAAGATAACCAAGCGCTATTATTTGCACCGTCTACGGTCATGTTAGCTGCATTAGCATCAAAACATGTTTCAGTAAGACTTTCTTTGTCAGTTCCTGCGTATACATTTCCTTCACCCCACATTGTTCCAGCATCATTGTATTCAAAACCACCTGATCTTGTAAACGTAAATACATCGTCATAAATACAGTTTCTACTACCATCATTGATAGCAGCAAACCATAAAGTAAATTCAGCTGCAGATGGCCCTACACCTAAGGCAGCACCCTCTCTTATCAATTTCCAATCCTTAGAAACAGAACCAGCTAATAAAGTTAATGCTTCATCAGGATCAGTAATAGTGATATCCTTTGTAGATACAGCAGAGTCTCCATTAGCATCAGATGCTGTTAAAGTAACTGTGTAGTCACCTGAAGCCGAGTAAATATAAGAAGGGCTTTCTTCTGTAGAAGTACCAGCATTGTCTCCAAAATCCCACACATAGATAGTTGTGTTTTTAGAGAAATTAGAAAAGTTTACTTTAAAGAAATCATCGGCATCTACTTCAAATTGAAAACTTGAAACAGGTGCAATCACAGCATCATCGTCATCCCCGCATGAGGCCATGAAGACCAGTGGCACACATAGTAAAATGTACCACAACTTTGTAAATTTGTTCAGATTCATAATTGTTTAATTTAGTGTTAACTTTTATTTGGGTTTATTAAACTGGCTGCACTCACAGCCAGTACTTCTTTTATTATACTCTTTTTTAAATGCTACTAGTAGCCGTCATTCTGAATCATAGCTCCTGAGGAGAAATCAATTGAGGTTTGAGGTATTGGCAAAAATCCTCTTGTCGCAGCATTGAAATTGATATCGAATAATTGTTGATCACCAACATAATTTGGTCCCCTCTCACCCGATTTGGATAGTTCTTGTGCTGCAAAAGAACCGCCCCTTCTTAGTACATCGAAATATCTTATCCCTTCCAAGGACAACTCCATTCTTCGTTCATTAAATATATTCTCTATCGTAGCAGGCACACTACTCAGACCAACTCTGGCTCTCACTTCATCCATATAACTTTGTGCATTGCCACTTCCCAATTCAGCAGCCATCAATAATACGTCCGAGTATCGGATCACTCGGAAATTAGCTGTTCTGTTGTGTTCGAATTGCCCATCGGACCCCCAGTGCTCAGCATCTGAAGAATACTTATTTGAAAAATACCCTGTATGCTGATAACCTATATTAAGAGTACCATCTATCTCACTTTCTTGAAGAATAGTACTGGCCATTCTAGGATCTCCAGCCATATCCGTAAAGAGCTTATGACTGACTGGAGCGAAACTCCAACCTCTATCCCAATTATCGGACTGAGTAACACGAGGGCCTTGCATCTGAGCAGATAGGTTCCCTTCTCCACCTCTCACATAACCCCAATCAAACCATGCGGGGGTATCACCATATCCTATTTCAAAAACATTCTCAATACTGTATTCAGATACAGTGCTGAAAATCTCTTCATAGTTAGCTATCAAACCATGACCGCTATTGCTAATCATATCTTCCACATATTCTAGCGCCTTGGCCCTATTCACGGTAACATCACCAGCAGTTAACTCAGCTCCATATACCCCATTGTAAAACAAATATGTTCTAGCGAGTAGTCCTTCAGCAGCCCACTTACTAATTCTTCCCAAGCCTTCCGATGGAAGGAACTCTGGTAAATCCTCTATCGCTTCAACCAAATCTAGGGCTATTTGATTGTAGGTTTCTTGTGGCGTATTTTGAGCCTGCTTATATTCAGATGGCCCTTTGATAGTTTCCGTCAGTAATGGTACATTTTCAAAAAATCTAGCCAACTCTAAATAGAAGTAAGCTCGCATAAATTTAGCTTCGGCTATCGTTCTTGACTTGAAATCTTCACTAGCATCTATTCCATCTATGATTTCGAGATAAGTATTGGCTCTATCGATCCCAGTATAATTTTTCGCCCATAATGATCGATTAATTACACTAGTAGGTGGGATATTGAACTTATTAAATTCATCTTCATCCTGCCCATCATTAGAATCTCCACCACCTGCAAATGCATCATCGGATAGCATGTCAGCCGTAACCATGAATGGTGCCCAAGAAACTCCGGGAGTAGACTGATATTGTAATGCATCATAGATAGAGACCAATGCCTGATAAGCTTGGTCTTCCGTTTGATAAAAGTTGGAAGACACCACCTGAGATAACGGCTGTTCATTTAAGAAGTCTTCAGAACATCCCAATAATATGATCAGAATGAAGGCTGAAATATATTTAATATTGATTTTCATAATTTTGATATTATAATTTAAAACGTCAATGAAGTACCGATTCTGAATGTTCTAGCCTGTGGATATATAGCTCTATCAATTCCTATATCAAAAGCACTCTGGGCTCCAATTTCTGGATCAGCTCCGGTATATCCTGTGAATGTTATTAAATTCTCACCTGACACATAGAATCTCCAGGCAGTCGCCCCTATTTTTTTCAATGTTGAGTTTGGAATATTATATCCGAATTGAATATTCTTGAGTCTCATAAAGGATCCATTTTCTATATACAAATCAGAAACCCTGTAGTTATTATTGGTATCCACCCAAGTAAATCTCGGCTCACTATTCGAGGTACCTTCTCCAGTCCAACGGTCCAGAACAGTGGTAGGCCTATTTGTGTACCTCAAGTCTTGTCTTTGCATACCGTTGAAAATATCATTACCGAGTGATCCAATAAACAATATGGAGAAGTCGAAATTTTTGTAGTCTGCAGAAGCATCGAACCCAAACGTCCAATCAGGTGTAGGATTTCCTATTTTGGTACGATCCTCTGGATCTATTACGCCATCCCCATTGACATCCACAAATCTAACATCTCCAGGAACTGCATTGGGCTGTAGTAAATCTCCTTCAGTATTAATGTGTGAAAAGACATCTGAATCATTTTGGAACAAGCCAGCGGTTTTATACCCCCAGAAATAAGCAATTGGCTGCCCCACTTCATTCCTTGTCACCTGCCCGGCAATAGCCCAACTTGCTCCTGCAATAAAATCATTAGCTATATTGGTGATCTGATTCCTATTATAGGCGGTGTTCAATCCAAAGGAATAGTTGAGTTCATTCGAACTATTTCTCCAATTCAAGCCAATTTCTATACCACTATTCTCGATAATTCCTACATTCGAAAACGAAGCATCACGACCCACGATGTCAGGTATTTGTGCTATTTCCAACAACTTATCTGTCGTCTTCTTGTAGTAATCTACGGTAAGGCTCAATCGATCATTGTAGGCTCTTGTGTCTATCCCAATACTTAGTTGCTTCGATCCCTCCCACTGAATATCAGCATTTGCTACTCGTAAAGGTGAAGACCCGATGACTCTTCCATCCGCAAAAGTATATCCTCTCGTATTATCTATGATTGATACGAATGCATAGTCACCTATTTCTTGGTTGCCATTGACCCCATAAGAAACTCTAAGTTTCAAGAAACTAACCGGGCCCAAATTCTGCATAAAGTCTTCATCACTCGCCACCCATGCAGCACCTACTGAAGAAAAAGTACCAAAACGTTTATTAGCTCCAAATTTAGAAGAACCATCTCTCCTAATAATCCCGGTAAAAGAATACTTATCTTTGTAGTCATAAGAAACCCTTCCGAAATTAGAATATAAAGAAGCTCTAGCTGCACCTCCAGAAGATCTCCAAAGAGTATCAGTGGCTAAGTTAAGGTATACATTGTCAGGGTCATCTGTGGGTACAATAGCATTAGAGCCTCGTAAGTCTTCATAACTATATTGTAGTGCTGATATTCCAACTAGACCAGTCAAATTATGATCTCCTATTTTTTTAGTATACGTGGCAGTATTCTCCCATTGCCAAGTAGAGTTGCGTTCAATGGCTTTATTGACATCTGTTTTATTGTCATTGAGCTGAGCACCATTCAAATAAAATAATGGTCTAAATCCATCATTCAAAACATACGCCAGATCAATACCAAAACTAGACTTAATGTTAAGCCCATCAATTGGTACTAATTCACCATATATATTCCCCACTAACTTGTCTACCCTTGTTTCATTGTTAGCTAATTCTAATAATGCTAATGGGTTTACGACTTCCGCTCCCACGAAATTGGAAACACCGTATGCCTGACCTTGACCATTCAGCACTACTGGTTCATCTGAATAAGGAGTTTGGGATAAATTAGTAGGATCTAATTCAACTACTGGTGTGAGGGGGTCCATATTTATTGCACTGCTGAAAGCCCCATTAAATGACGAATTACTCGCAATACCTCTAGAGACAATATGAGTATAAGCTAGATTATTCCCGAAGTTGAATTTAGAATTAACTTTGTGATTAGTATTCAATCGAGCAGTTATTCTCTCGAACTGTGATTTATCCCCACCTATTATACCTTCCTGAGTAAAATAAGATAAAGAGGACGCATAGGTTGATTTTTCACTACCACCAGCTACCGACAATTGGTGATTCACCATTGGTGCATTGTTTTGAAACAAAGCCTCTTGCCAATCTGTGTTGTTGGCTGGAATTTCATTCAGATCAAATGGTTCTGTTAGTCCTGCATTCGTAGCACCTTCGTTCATCAAGGCTCTATATTGATCTGCGTTCAACATGTCAATAGTTTTTGCTGCGTTCTGAGAAGCATAATATCCCGAATAAGCAATACTCATTTTCCCTTTAACTCCTGATTTTGTGGTGATTAACACCACTCCATTAGCTGCCCTAGATCCATAAATTGCAGCAGAAGCTGCATCCTTTAGAACATCCATTGATTCGATATCCCCAGGATTTAGAAAATCAATTCCCCCTACTGGCAAACCATCTACAATATAAAGTGGTGCAGCATTACCAGTTGTACCTGCTCCTCTAATTCTTACGGTTGGTGCTTCACCGGGTTGTCCAGATTGGTTAGTAACTTGTACGCCAGGCGTACGCCCCTGCAATGCTTGCTCTACCCTCAATATAGGTGTCAAGCTTATTTCTTCAGCAGATACACTTTCGATAGCTCCAGTAACAACCTTTTTCCTTTGAACCCCATAGCCAATAACTACGATCTCATCTAACTGGGCTACATCTTCAACAAGCGTTATATCCAGTACACTTTGGTTTCCAACAGCAACTTCCTGAGTTGTATAACCAATAAAATTAACGATCAAAACAGCCTCATCAGTAACAGACAATTTATATTGGCCATTAAAATCTGTTATGGTACCATTAGTCGTGCCTTTGATCTGAACTGTTGCACCAGGCAGTCCTTCTCCAGATGTTCCGTCAAATACCGATCCTGAAACAGACCGCTCTTGTGCCGTAACAGAATGGATAAGTGCAATTGAAATGAATAAACTCAGTAAAATTGTTTTCATACTTCGTGTCTTTTTTTTTAATTAATCAAATATGTAGATAAACAATATATCTCCCAACAAAACACCTACAACAAGAATACATCACTATACTCAAATTAGTACATCAAAAATACATCAATACTTATCTAATTGTTGCACATAGTCATTTAATGAACTATTTTAGTCTTTCTGTAATTACTTATAATTTCTATTTAATGAAAATGCATTTCATCACGTTTTGTTTAACCATAGTATTGATATCAGGTGGATTCATTAAACAAACTATCGCCCAGATAGGACTCCCATTAGTGAAAAACTATACTCCTGATGAATACAAAGGTGGAATTCAGAACTGGCAGATTACTCAAGACGAAAGAGGAGTAATTTATGTAGCCAACAATTTTGGTCTATTGCAATATGATGGTAATGATTGGAAATCATATCCCATTCAAGGTATTTCAAAACTTAGATGTATTGCTTATAAATCATCTGGACGAATCTATACCGGATCTCAAGGTGATTTTGGATATTTTGAACCTGACTCGTTGGGTTCACTAATATATCGTTCATTGAAAAGTTCGATACCAATACCCTATCAGAACATTGGAGAAACGTGGAAGACTTATGTCCTGAATGACAATGTCTACTTTTGCACTTTCGATCATATATATATATATAATACGATTAGTGGGTTTATTGAAGTTGTTTCTAATAACTCGATTTTGGACATCTCTTATACGTGCAATAACAAAGTCTACACATATGTTCCCAACAAAGGCCTCTCATTACTTGATGGAAGTACGCTCATAGATCAGCCATACACAAAGTATTTTTCTGAGAAAGTAGTTTCTGGTGTAATTTCACACAACACAGATGAGTTGATGATCACTACTTCTCGTCACGGAATCTATATCACCAGTGGGTCAATCGTGAAACCCTGGAATGCTGAGCTTAATAAACTGTTTTCAGAAACTTTTATTAATTCCGCCATTCTGCTGTCCAATGGGAATTTAGTGATAGGCACTCAACACAACGGCATTTACATAGTCAATCAAGAAGGAGAAATTCTTTTGAACATGGCCAAGGACAGTGGCCTGCTAAGCCGTACTATATTAAGTCTTTATGAAGATGATAATCAAAATTTGTGGATTGGTCAGAACAATGGCATTTCCTTTATCCAATTAAAGTCTCCCTTTACACTTATTAATGAGGAATCAAATTTGCCTGGCACAGGCTATACTTCTTACTTAAAAGATGATCTACTATACATGGGGACTAATAACGGAGTTTATTTGAGCGATATGCATGAGAACATTCAGATAATATCAGGATCTGAAGGACAAGCTTATAGTCTTCAATTCATAAAGGATGATCTGTATGTGGGACACAACAATGGCGCCATGAAAATAATCAACAATACAGCAAAGAGAATCGGCAATCTCACCACTGGCAACTGGATGTTCTTAGAGTTTAATGACTATCTCCTCAATGGTACTTATGAAGGAATAGAAATCATGGCGTCCAAGGGAGCAAAGAGTTTCGGGAATATTGATAGCCTAAGAGAGTCATCAAGAATTTTGGCACAATCCAATGATTCAACTATATGGATGTCTCATGTCTACAAAGGGGTCTATAAGATTGTTTTTCATGGGAAATCCATAGACAGCACAAGTGTTGAATATTTCAACGAAAATAATGGTCTGCCTAGTAATTTATTTAACATGGTGCACATCATTGAAGGAGAATTAAAAATCTCCACGGATGCTGGTATTTACTCTTTCGACCACCTCTCTAACACTTTTAAAATTGACGTTAGATTGACGAAATATTTTACTGGAGATAGGATTAGTGATTTGAAAACTGACGTTTATGGAAACATTTACTTCATCACTACTACATCAGTTGGCTTTTTGGAAAAAAAAGGCATTGGAGGATATGAAAAACATACCGCTCCTTTTCATGCTATCCGTGACTTGCTTAATGATGATTTGCCTAATATCAATATCATTGGCCCCAACCTTGTCTTTTTTGGAGCCAAAGAAGGTTTTGTAGTATTTGACCGAAATCAATTTTGGACCACAGAACACGAAAATTTTAAAACAATGATCAGACGAGTTCAGCATAAAGGAGAGTCAACCACCCTACTCTATGATGGAAATCCAACAAAAGGCAAGCTTACTCATGGTCATTTGGATAACCCAGAAGAAGTGACCTACAACAACAATACAATAATATTCTCATTTGCAGCCTCATCCTTCAACCCAAACAGTGCACCCATGTTTCAGTATAAATTATTGGGATTCGATAAAAATTGGCAAGAATGGACAGAAAGCAATTTTAAAGAATACACAAATTTAAGAGAAGGACTATACACTTTTCAGGTAAAGTCAAGAAATGCTAATAACTCAGAAAGTGAAGTGGTTTCTTATTCTTTGATAATCATCTATCCTTGGTATAGATCACCAATTGCCTACATTATCTATGTACTCCTAGCAATATTCGTGTTTGCCGGAATCATAATGAGTATTGACAAAAGGCATGAATTAGAAAAGAAAAATTTAGAACAAAAACGACACGTAGAACTAAAGGCCAAAGAATTGCAGCTAGCTAAGATAGCGAGGGAAAGCGAAGGTGAAATTAATAAATTGAGCAAAGAAAAGTTGGAATCAAATATCAAGCATATGGATACCGAACTCGCCACAAACACAATGCACATATTAAATAAGAATGAGTTTATCAATGGCATCAAGTCTACCTTAGGTACCGTCATTAAGAAAAGCAGCAATGATGAAGTGAAAAAACAAATCAATAGAATCATTAAGAATATTGAAAAGAATATAAAAACAGACGGGGATTGGCAAAATTTTCAAATTCATTTTGAAAAAGTCCATGGAGATTTTTCAACTAGACTAAAACAAGAATATCCATCTTTGAGCCCACAAGAAGTCAAGCTAAGTGCTTATTTACGATTAAATTTATCTACTAAAGAAATTGCCAACCTACTAAACATATCAATGAGAGGAGTTGAGATTGGCAGGTACAGGCTAAGGAAGAAATTGAACCTTGATCGCAGTCAAAATTTAGCTAAGTTTATCCTCAATTATTAGAGTAGGGTTACGAGACATTCCTTTTATCACTTGATAAGTGGCCACGGCAAAAACTGATCCGGCAGTTGAAAGTTACACTGAATTAAATGAGTTTAATAATTTAGGTACTTGACTTATTGATACTAACCTCTACTAATCGCAAAGATTAATTAATGAAAAAAATATTAGGGATATCAGCCCTTTACCATGACTCTGCGGCTGCATTAACTATTGGCGGAAAAATTATTGCTGCAGCACAGGAAGAACGCTTTACTAGGGAAAAACACACTTCTGATTTCCCAATTCAATCAATTAAGTATTGTCTTGAAGAGGCTGGTTTAACGATTGATGAGTTAGATGCAATTGTTTTTTACGATAAACCTTTTTTGAAATTTGAACGACTCCTACAGACATACTATGCCTTTGCTCCAAGTGGTCTTGTTTCCTTTCTCAAGGCTATTCCAGTATGGCTTAACGAAAAATTGTTTTTCAAGAAACTCATTTATGAAGGGCTTAAAGAAGTTGAGAATTATAATAAAAAGGAATCCCGACTTCTGTTTCCTGAACATCATTTATCTCATGCCGCAAGTGCATTTTTCACCTCTCCATTTGAAAAAGCTGCAATTCTAACGATAGATGGTGTAGGTGAATGGTGTACTGCATCAATTGGGTTTGGTGATAGGGAAGAAATTAGTATCCTTAAAGAAATGGAATTCCCGCACTCGGTAGGTTTGCTGTACAGTTCTTTCACGTACTATCTTGGGTTTACTGTAAATTCGGGTGAGTATAAATTAATGGGATTGGCACCTTATGGAAACCCTACATCAATTCAAACTCAAAACTTTGTAGAATTAATTAAAACGGAATTAATAGACATAAAAGAAGACGGTTCAATTTGGATGAATCAAAGCTATTTTAACTATGCCACGGGTTTAAGAATGGTAAAAGACAAAAAGTGGGGAAAATTATTTGGGTTTAACAGAAGAGAGGCCGAAGAAGAATTAGAACAGAAACATTGCGACATGGCGTTAGCCATTCAAATCGTTACTGAAGAGATTGTCACAAAAATGGCTATTGAGGCAAAAAGATTAACCAATGCGAAATTCCTTTGCTTGGCAGGTGGTGTAGCACTCAATTGTGTAGCAAATGGCCAACTTATTAAGTTAAATATTTTTGAAGACATATATATACAACCTGCTGCAGGCGATGCGGGCGGAGCCTTGGGTGCTGCTCTTGCTGCAAGCCATATCTACTTCAGAGAGGAAAGAACAGTTGATCCTACATGCGACAGTATGCAAGGATCCTATCTAGGCCCTGAGTATTCAGACAAAGAAATTCAAGGAATGAATAAAAAGGTAAAAGCTAATTTTACTCATCATCGTGAATTCAACGAGTTAACGAACTCCATTGCCACTAAAGTCTCAGAAGGGGCAGTTGTGGGTTGGTTTCAATCCAGAATGGAATTTGGCCCAAGAGCATTAGGGAATAGAAGTATATTAGGAGATGCGAGGAATCCTGAAATGCAAAAGAAATTAAATTTAAAAATTAAGTACAGAGAAGGATTTAGGCCCTTTGCTCCATCGGTTCTCGCTGAGAAATCTTCGGAGTATTTTGACTTGGAAACAAAATCACCATATATGCTCCTAGTAGCTCCTATTAAAAAGGAGCGGAGAAAAATATTACCAGACAACTATCATGACTTGCCGGTTTGGGAGAAAATATATGTTGAAAGGAGCGATATGCAAGCGATAACTCATATAGATTTTTCGGCACGAGTACAGACGGTACATAAAGAGACTAACCCTCGATATTGGGATTTAATAACCTCATTTGAAAAGCTCACGGGGCACGGGATTTTGATAAATACAAGCTTTAACGTAAGAGGAGAACCAATAGTATGTACTCCTTATGATGCCTATCGCTGTTTTATGAGTACAGATATGGATTATCTGGTAATAGGTGATTTCGTATATTGCAAGACCGATCAACCTGAATGGGAAAATAAGAATAAATGGATGATTGACTTTAAGATGGATTAGCAAAAAGATTAACTTATTAAATTATATTAATTGTATCAAAAATATTATGGAAGTTCTAACAGACCTTTGGTTTTTCATTAAAGAACGTAAGAAGTACTGGCTTGCACCAATAATAATTATTTTGCTTTTACTTGGGGTCTTAATAGTTTTTGCAGGAAGCAGTGCAATCGCACCCTTTATTTACTCAATATTTTAATTATATGTCTGTACAGAAACTCAAGTCTGACCCAATAAAAACTATTTTGGTAATTACGGTTGGTATGTTGGCACTCTACTTTGTCACTAATTGGCAATGGCTTCTAATTACTTCGTTAATTATAGGCTTAACAGGCTCGATATCACCCTACCTCGCTAAAAAAATTGATTATTTATGGATGAAATTAGCATGGATTCTTAGTCTAATAGTGCCCAATATCATTCTTTCTATTGTATTCTATTTATTCTTGACTCCTATCGCTTTATTATCTAGACTATTTGGTGATAGAGATCCATTAACTTTGAAAAATTCGACTGACACATTATTTAAAGATTATAAGAAAGCGGTTGATAAAGCATCCTTTGAAAAGCCGTGGTAGAAGGCTAATAAATAATCCACGATCGGCTTAACGAATACCTTTTATCTTAATTCTTTGAGCAATACTTTTTTAGTAGTTCTTGAGCCTCTTGTGAACCAAGATCTGCTGCAGCTTTCCAATCATCACAGGAGCTAGCTTTATCCCTCAAACTAAAATGTGCGTACCCCCTAATTAAAAAAGATAAAATCTCTGGTTTATGGGCAAGTGAAATCACTTGTGTCATATCTTCTACAGTTCCAGCATAATCTTTAAGTTCGAAACGAGACACCGCTCGTTGATGATAGGCTTCTTTGCTCTTAGGAAATAAATCAATAACTCTTGTAAAGGCTTTCTCCGCTTTTGAATAATACCCAAGTTCTAAATCAATAAACCCAATATCTAAAAGGAGCGTTGTATCGTTAGACAGAAATCGAAGCGCTTTACCCAAATACATTGAGGCAGAATCATACGCTTTCAACTGCATATAAGCGATACCAATCATTTTATTTTTTGAAATATTCGTCTCTTTAAGTTCTTTTAACTGGTCAATAACAATGGGATATGCGTCATCAAAGTTTTTATTTCCCGATAAATATCGAATTGATTTTTGGAAGAGATATTCATTTGATGGTAAAGAACTTATAAAAACACTCATTTCTTTGGCAAATCGATTGCAATCACCATCCGAAAGGAATTGACCTGCAATTATCATTCTTATGGAATCCCTATCTTCTCCAGCAATAGAACCAAACCCGAGTTCATCATTATCCAATTCTTGCTGATAAGGATTTATATCGCCCAATGGAACAAATGGGTAACTCCCTAAACCATTTAACAGTATTCGTTGATCAATAATTGAGTCATACTTAGAATAAGGCAATTCATATAATAATACGCTATCCAGTTCCGACTCACTTTGATAATGATTTTGGATTCTCCCGTCAGGTAAGTAAGCATTTGCGTGCATTCCTTGAAAATAAGTCTTACTCATTAAAAAATATCCTGCCATATTAGGGTGTAAATGATCACACATCAAATTCTCTCCGGTTATATTCATGGGTGAATTCACACTAAAAATCGAATCAATATCTACTAAAGGGACTTGATACTCTGCCGCTTTTTCCCGGATTATTATATTCATTTCTTCTGGAGCTCTGAAACGCAAACCATCGAGTTCCTTGGCTTTTATCAAGTGGCTCTTTGCAGAGATTGAGTCATTAGACAATATTAATTGCCGTCCCAATTGATAATGATCGCTCGAAGTCATAGTCTCCTCTTCTTGAGAAGAATCAAATGGCTCTTGATCACCTATATTGCTCGAAAGAGTGCCTATAATTACTGGAACATTTGCATCTTTTATCTTTTGTAGAATGGACGACAGATTTTCATCAAATTGAACCAAACCCTTGTTATAAGTATCAGACCCAAGGGCTATAGAGCTTTCACCAATCATCTTTTGCATCAATGAACTATTGTCATTTTGGCCTTGCTTCCTAAGGTTTATAATTGAGTTTTCTACTAACTGTACTGTTCTATAATCCCTCAGATATAGCATTGTCCTAGCAAGCATTGGATTCATTGATTTTGAGGATCCTGGGCCAAGTGCACCATAATATTCATTATGCCCAGTATATATTAAGATTAGGTCAGGGAACTGATTCAGAACAGCTGGTAAAACATCCAAAAGTGTATAGCTGTTAATGGCGCTAGCTCCTAAATTTATAACCTCAATGGTATTATTAGGGTACAGATTATCTAATCTCTGCTTTAGGTGAGCAGGAAAGCTGGTGTTTCTATTGAAATTATAGGGAAATCCTTGAGCAGAACTCCCGCCCAAAACAAAAACTCTAAAACAATCATCCGGTTTTTCTTCTAAAAACCCTATCCCTGAAGTAAACACAGAAGATTCTAAACTCCCGAAGTACTTATAGCTAATGTCAGTGTTAACATAAATCATTTGTTGATTATAGCCACTGAGCTTAGTGATAAAATTATAATCCTTACCATAATCTGCCTGGCGCAATCCAAATTCAATGGTTGAGAAGAAGAGGATAGGTATAAGAATTAATATTATATAAAATAATGCTGGCGCTTTTTTCTTGGTCA
>JAWUWD010000147.1:0-9335 GCA_034112085.1 Cyclobacteriaceae bacterium | reverse complement strand
CCCACTGTCGGTCATTGGAATAACTTTCAGTACGGCATTTTTCTCTTCGCATAACTGTTGCCACGGAAGAATATTACTGTGATGTTCCATCTCACTCACAATAATCTCGTCACCAGCATTTACATACTTTTTCCCAAATGCAGTAGCTGTAAAGTTGATGCTTTCAGTAGTTCCTCTTGTAAAAATAATTTCGTTTTCATGTTTAGCACCGATATGCTTTTGAACCGTAATACGAGCATTTTCGTATGCATCGGTTACATCCTGACTCATGCGGTGAACTCCACGGTGAATGTTGGCGTTCTGAGTGGTGTAGCATTCTACAATGGCATCAATCACATGTTTCGGCTTCTGGGTAGTAGCACCGTTATCGAAATAAATCAATGGCTTATCATTTACCGTCCGTGAAAGGATGGGGAAGTCTTTTCGAATTTCATGAACATCAAATAAGTTTATCCTTACTATGTTTTTTATCATTGTCATTGTTTCCCTTTTTGTGTTTATTCTTTCGTTCTTTATCGAATCTTGTTATTATATATTGACCCTTTTCGGAAAATATTAAACCGTAACTTTTCTGTCCAAAACAGCATAGAGACTTTCTCTATTACTTTAATATACCGGCTCTACAATTATCTCTGTTAAAACCGAATTGGCAATAAAACATTCTTGGTGAGCACGGTGATGCATTTCATCTATTGTTGTATTATCCGGTATGTTATCTCCTTCAAAGGTGATATTCGGTCTTAGATACAAGGCTTTTACAGCCATTTTTAGTTTTTCGTTTTTGCCCAATATGGCTACTGCATTGTCTTCATAAGTTGTTACCATATATTTTTTCATGGAAGCAATAGCCAAAAATGTGAGCATATGGCAGCTTGACAGCGATGCAGCAAAAGCTTCTTCAGGGTTTACTAACGCTGCTTTACCCAGGTAATCTGGAGCAGCAGAAGCTTTGATTAAAGTTCCGCCTTCAAATTCCCACAAATGGCTGCGATCATAGGTTTTATATAAGAAATCTTCGCCTTCATTTTTCCAACTTAAATAAACTTTATATTCTGACATGTTTTATCTTTTTAATTGTTTTTTCGGATGAACTTAAGACGAACAAGAAATGCTAAAATTTTTCTTCGCTATGGGCGTTGGTTTTGAATAAGACTCATATTCTGAATGTTCGGCAAATGGAGAATACAAAATCTCTAACCAATTTTTTAATTTTCTACTTCCTCCTTTTTCCACATCCTCAATTATCTCCTGAGCAATATAGTTTTTGAGTACATACTTTGGATTTACACTTTTCATTTTCATGGAACGGGTACTATCATCCGATACTTCCTTTTTCAACCTTTGGTCATAAAAGGAAAGCCATTTAATAAGTTCTTCGCTTTTTTCATAATAGTTCCAAAGGTCAGAAAGGGAATCAATTCGATTAACTTTGTAGTTGCTCAATTGCCTAAAAAAGAATGTAAAATCTATTGAAAGCTTGCTCAACGTTTGTAGTAGAGAACCAAATAAATTCGGGTCTTCGGTCTCCAATGTCGTTAGCCCTATTTTACGTTGATAAAGTTTTTGGTAATGTGTATGAAATAATACCGAAAAAGTATCAAGCAAATTACTTAAAGTTTCTTTTGGGAGATGATCGCTAAAACAAATTAGAAGCTTTTCCAGATTCCATGTGGCAGCAGCAGGCTGGTTAGCATAAGCGTATCTACCTTCATAATCAGAGTGATTGCAAACGTGAGATAATGCCGTGTCTTCTAAAAACCCAAACGGGCCATAATCAATGGTAATTCCCAATACAGACATATTATCTGTATTCATTACCCCGTGGCAAAACCCAACCGTTTGCCAATGGGCCATAAGTCTGGCCGTATCATCAATAATTTGCGCTAGCATTTGTTCAACTGAAACTCCATCAAAAAAAGTATGGCGGGTGTATTCAATCAAATCATTTAAAACCTCTTTACGATTATAGTGATAGCACATTTCAAAATGTCCGAATCGGATATTTGAAGGGAAAACTCTGGCAATTACTGCTGAACGTTCTATTGCTTCCCTGTAAACTTTATCTTGTCCAGTGATAAGCGCTAACACTCTTGAAGTAGGAATTCCAAGTCCGTACATAGCTTCTGAGCAAAGATATTCCCTTACTGATGAACGAATCACGGCTTTGCCATCTCCCATTCTAGAAAAAGGAGTTTTACCCGATCCTTTAGTTTGTATTTCCAATCGCTTTCCATCAGAAGTTAAAACTTCACCTAAGGAAATTGCCCTGCCATCACCTAACTGACCTGCAAAGAAGCCAAATTGATGACCGGCATATCGGGAGGCAATTGTCTGATCATTGCGAAGCCTTATTTCTCCATTTAACCATTCTTGTAAAACGGGATTACTAAGTGATTCAAGCCCAAGGTCTTTTTTTAGCGCAGTTACATGGATAAGAGAAGGCTCTTTCAATGGCGTAGGGTGAACATTTTCATGTAAAAACCCAGGTAGTTTTTGAAAAGAATTATCAAAATTCACATCAAGTTCAGACATACTTCTTGTTTAATCTATTGTCTTCTAGGTGGTAAATTAAATGCAACAGCCTCATGTTCAAAGTGCCCATTATGAGCTCCATCACAAAAGGGTTTATTCTTAGAAAGACCACAACGGCAAAGAGAAAGCACCTCACGTCCTGCTAAGTCATAGACATTCCCATTTTTATCTACAATCTCAAAATCACTTTCTATTTTAAGAGATCCGTTGCTGTTTACTGTAATTTTTGTTTTAGCCATTATTATGTTTTTTAGCGTAAATATTATGTTAAAATAAATGTCTTTCTGCATGATAAGATGACCTTACTAATGGTCCACTTTCAACAAAGCGAAAGCCCTTGTTCAAGCCTGTTTCTTTATATCTGGCAAATATTTCGGGCTTAATAAATTCTATAACTTGTAGATGCTTTTTAGAGGGCTGCAGATACTGGCCTATCGTTAATATATCAACACCAACGTTTCTCAAGTCATCCATGGTTTCGTATACCTCTTCTTCCGTTTCGCCTAAACCCAACATAATTCCTGATTTGGTTTTCATCCCAGCTTCCTTTAATCTTTTGAGAACCTCAAGGCTTCTGTCGTATTTTGCCTGTACCCTAACTTCTTTCGTTAATCTGCGTACAGTTTCAAGATTATGCGACACTATTTCGGGATGCACATCAATAATGCGTTGAAGGTTTTCCCATTTACCTTGAAAATCTGGCACAAGTGTCTCCATGGTAATTCCTGGGCATGCTTGTCTCACTTCATTTACGGTTTCTGCCCATATTATAGAACCCCCATCTTTCAAATCATCTCTATCAACCGAAGTGATTACAGCATGTTTCAATTTCATCAGGCGAATAGATTCGGCAACCATTTTAGGTTCTTCCCAGTCAACAGGTAAGGGTTTACCCGTATGTACATTACAAAATCCGCACGACCTTGTACAAGTGTTACCTAATATCATAAAGGTAGCCGTTCCGTTTCCCCAACATTCACCCATATTAGGGCAACTACCGCTCTCACAAATCGTATGTAATTTATGTTCGGATACGATCTCTCTTACTTCCGCATATTCTTTTCCTATTGGCAGTTTTACACGAAGCCAATCAGGTTTTTTAGTATACTTTTTTTCCGCTTCAATTATTTCTGACATACTATTAATTTTAACCTGTTCTCGTAATTACCGTTGCTCGTTTGGTGCACTATTATAATTGATAATTTTCCATGCCATTATAGCTTTATCATCACCGGTAGAAACCAGATAATTATTAAAATCGCCCCATAAAAGTTTATTTACCGAATGGCTATGTCCTTCATGTTGCGTTTTATCGATACGTAACAGCAACTCAAAGTTTTCGGCATCCCATATTTTAATCGTTTTATCTCTGCTTCCGGTCGCAAAAAACTTTTTATCAGGACTGAAAACGATGCTGTAAATAGCATAGTTATGGGCAGGAATATGATGGATTAAAGCGTAATCGTTTTCAATATCCCATACATTTAAATAGGCATCTCTCGAACCAGATAAAAGGTGTTTTCCGTTAGGATGGTAGCATACTGCATTTACCGAAAAGTCATCAAGGTGCCCTTTAATAATTTTCTTTTCTTCGTAGGTTTCAAAGTCATAAACCCAAATAGATCCATCACCACATCCAATGGCAGCTTCTTTCAAAATAGTATTGAAAGCGATACTTCGTATTTTTTTATCGCAAAGTTGTAATGCGGTAATCAATGAGAAATCGTTTATTGACCAAACGGAAAGTGTCCCGTCACCAGCGGCTACCCAAAAGCATTCTTTTTCCGGAAGATATTGAATATCATAAATAGATTGCCGATGAAGCTGTAATAGCTTTATTTCTTCATTTTTGCTTAGGTCAATAACATGGATGCCACCTAATGACTGACCAACAAGTAATACGTTTATCTCCGGAATATATTTTAATGCCATGGCTTTGGCAGGTAACTTAGCAACAACTCTGTTTTGCCGTTGATCTTTCATATTCCATTCTACCACCATGTTATCGCTGCTACCGGAAAAGAACAAGTGCTTTTCATTTGCCGGTTCAAGTGTATAGATGGCACCGCTATGTCCCTCGAATTGCTTTGATTTCTCTACTTCTACTTGTGCTATCACTGTCATTACAGGTGCATTTGTTCCTTTTTCGCTATTAACTCTTCTTTTGTTTCTCTATAATCCAAATCATCCACACAGCAGTCAACAGGACATACGGCAGCACACTGTGGCTCATCATGGAAGCCCACACATTCTGTACACTTGTCGGTTACGATATAGTAATACTCATCAGAAACGGGCTCCTGAGATTCTTTTGCATCCGTTTCCAGTCCACTGTTTTTTCCTTCGACCGACCCAGTGAGGGATGTTCCATCAGCATATCTCCATTCATCACCACCTTCATATATGGCATTATTAGGACATTCAGGCTCACATGCCCCGCAATTGATGCACTCGTCTGTAATTATTATCGCCACAACATCGTTTTTTTAGTGTCAATTTAATTCAAGAAATCCTTCGCATTTTCTTCTACGATTTTTTGAAGGATAAAGGCAGTATTTTCTTCTGAACCTATGAGTTCCTGTAGGGTAACTTTATCCAATAGTCCGTCAATCGTTTGCTGCACCATTGTCCAAAGTGAACGGATGGAGCAATCCACCGAGCTAGTACATAATTGGAGTTGTCCTGTGTGATTGCCACAGAAATTGTCATCGTATAACCGCCCTCCTAGTGCTTTGATTGCATCGTTCACTGTAATCTCTATGGCAGGTTTGCTCAACTGGTAGCCTCCTTTATGTCCTCTGGTACTTGTTATCAATCCTGATATACGTAAGGATCTGGTAATTTTAGACACATACGGATGGGACAGCCCCTCCGCTAAACTCAATTGAGGGACGCTCATTCCATACTTGTCCTGACATTTACCAATGCGAAGGAGTATCCTTAGTCCATATTCATCTTCAGAAGTTATTTTCATAATTATATTTTTCAATTTGTTTCTACATTTAATTTAAAATGTAGACAAAGGTCGTAAAGAAAAAGGTAGCTAATTATGTCATTTTTTGTTCAACCAAAAAACTATTTATTCTTTATCCTTAACAAGATCACTGTAGCACCCGTATTTACCTTGAGTAACATTTTCAAAATCTTTCAGGGAAATGGAAGGTCCAGTTTTATTGCACTCTTTATTAAAAATAGCTACCAATTCATGGGTAATGTTTTCTGCTGAATGTCCTTCAATGTCGGATCGTTGTAAAATTACTACTGGCTCCCTGTTTCTAAAAAGGGCAATGTGAGGTGAGGAAGCTAGATGATTTGGAAGATATTTATTTCTATACCGATCTATCGCATCTTTTTCCATTCCACCAAATAGTGTGTAAAGCTCATCAGGGATAATGCTATTTTGCAATGCCATCATTACTCCTGGTCGTCCACTACCTGCTGAACAACCACATACCGAGTTTATTACAACAAGTATCGTTTTGTTATCATTCCGGTCTAATACAGTGTCCACATTTTCTGGTGTTAATAATTCTTTGCAACCAACGAATGTTAGTTCATCTCTCATGGGCTGAACGGTGCGAAAATCGTAGCTGGTTTGCTGTGTTATTTTTATTAAATTAGATTGTTCCATTTTTTAAGTTATTGAGTTATTGATTATATGATTTACATCATTCCAAGTTCAAATTGAGCCGTCTCACTCATCATATCTTTTGACCAAGTGGGATCCCAAGTTACCTCTACCTTAGAGCTTCTCAGTCCTGGAATATTCCTAATCTTCTCTTCTACTTCTGGAGGAAGTGTTTCCGCAACCGGGCAGGAAGGGGAGGTTAGTGTCATTATGGTATGCACATTGGCGTCATCATCAATATTGATCTCATATATCAATCCTAAATCATAAATATTGGTAGGTATTTCTGGGTCGAAACAGGTTTTTAGAACATCTACGACTTTTGTTTCCAATGCTGTTTTATCTACTATTTCCATATTGTATTTTTATTTTTGTTAAATGCTTTAGGTATTATCCTTTGAACCTTCCTTTGAACCTTAAGCTTCCACTTTTTCTTTTAATGAGATAGCACCTATTTTTTTTACACATTCAATTACATTGTTGGCTAAGTCTCTAAATATTTTGCCTTCTATCGTATCTTCATTTAATGCTGCGGGCGATCCATTATCACCCCCTTCTCGTATTCTTGTTATTAAAGGGATTTGACCCAAAAGAGGAACGTTCATTTCTTTCGCCAATTTTCTTGCGCCATCCTTTCCGAATATGTAGTCTTTTTTGTCAGGATTATCTTCTGGTATATAAAATGCCATATTTTCAATTAAACCGAGGACAGGGACATTGACCATAGGCATCCCGAACATGTCGATGCCTTTTCTGGCATCAGCAAGGGCTACTTCTTGTGGCGTACTGACTACAATAGCACCGGTAAGCGGAATTTTATCTACCAGCGTAAGGTGAATATCGCCTGTACCTGGCGGAAGATCTACGATCAGATAATCTAAACTGCCCCAATCTGCGTCCTGAAATAATTGGGTAAGCGCTTTGGAAACCATAGGTCCACGCCAAGGAACTGCTTGCGATGCTTCAGTAAAAAAACCAATAGATAAAATTCCCACTCCATGAGACACAATTGGTTCTATTAAATTTCGGCCAGAATCATTAGAAACTACAGGCTTTCTATTCACTAAGTCAAACATAAGTGGCATTGATGGCCCATAAATATCAGCATCTAATAAGCCCACTTTTGCTCCTAATTGGCTTAATGCCACTGCAAGATTGGCGGAAACAGTAGATTTACCTACACCACCTTTTCCGGAGGCAATAGCAATAATATATTTAACACCAGGCAATATTGTTCTATGTTCCGGAGCTCTATCCTTAAAACCAGGTAGGGCTTGCATATCTATTTTCACCTTAATATCTGAACCTAGTGCTTGTAAAAGGAGCTTCATACAGGCATCCTTTACTATCTTTTTGCTATTCATAGTAGGACTGCTAATCTTAACAATAAAGCTAACTGAGCTCCCTTCAACATGAACATCACTTACTAATCCTAACTCAACAATGCTTCTTTTAAGATCAGGCTCAATAACATTATTAAGTATTTTTAGTATCTCTTCTTTAGTTATTTCAGGCATGTCATTTATCAATTCACTGGTGTTTCCTGCATTTGCTTAAACTTATCAACAAGCATCTGTTCTACTTTTTCCTTTATTGGGTCAATTTTAATTAACTCCGTTATTTCTGTTAAAAAAGCTTGTTTTAAAATGGATACAGCTTCGTTTTCAGATAAACCTCTGGAACGCATATAGTACAATGCCTCTTTATTTAATTGTCCAATGGTTGCACCATGACTGCATTTCACATCATCCGCATAAATTTCCAACTGGGGTTTGCTATTCATCTTGGCGGTTTTTGATAATACAAGGCTATGGTTTTGCTGAAAGGCATTTGTTTTTTGCGCATCCTTTCGTACCATTATTTTACCATTAAATACTCCTTTAGCTTTATCCATAAGGATTCCTTTATACAATTCGTTGCTGTCGCAATTTGGATATGCATGATCTATAAAGGTTTGGTTATCTATATGCTGCTTATTTACACCAACACTAAGACCATAAAAATTGGTGGTTGTTCCGCTGTCTTTTAAAATGGAATTAAGGTTATTCCTTACTAATTTTCCACCCAAATCAACTACATAAGAGCTGTAGGTACTATCACGCAGCTGCTCAATTTCAGTATTGCTGATAAAAAAAGCATTCTTATCTTCATCTTGAATTCTATAGTGATCAACAATCGCATTTCTTTTTAAAACCAACTGTGTAACTGTATTGGTGAAATAGGTTTGTTGGGAGTTAGTGAGATGGTGATATGTTTCAATAACTGTTAATTTGCTATTTTCTCCGGCCACTATTATTTTTTGCGGACTAATCACTGTTGACTCCTTTTCTGTATGAGCTATATTTAGTATATGAACAGGACGATCCAGCACTAAATCATCAGGTACATAAATATAGATTCCATTTTGAGCGAAGGCGGTATTTAATACCATAAAGGAATTCATTGCTTCACTAGACCATTTCGATAAATATTTGGATGCTGTTTCTTTTGTCTGGCTATCTTCTTGCAATCCAGATGAAATATCTTGTACTATAATTTCTTTTGATAATTCATCCTTTGAGGAAAGTACTTTGTTGTATTGACCATTCACAAAAACAAGTAAGTATGCACCCAGCCCTTCAAAAAGAAAAGGCTGTATATCTTCTGCCGCAATGTCTACAAGTTTTGGTTGTTTGTATTGTGGTTGAAGTAACTCGGTAACATTGGTATATTTCCAATCCTCGTTTCTTCTTGTTGGAAAATTCACATCGTTGCTAAATCGTTGAATCGCTGTTTTCTGTATCAAATGCCCTGCGTAATCTTTCTGTCCGTTTAGCGTATTTTCATACTGTTGGAATAATTCAATAAACTTTTCCCGGCTATCATTTTTATCTCGTGTCTTTGGAGTTGTCATGCTTGTCTTATTAAGATGTTGTTAATGTGGCTACTTCTTCTTTGATCCAGTCATATCCTTTTTCTTCGAGCTGCAATGCTAATTTTTTGTCCCCTGATTTAACGATTTGCCCATTGTATAGTACGTGAACAAAATCAGGGATAATGTAATCGAGCAATCGCTGGTAGTGAGTAATTACTACAAAAGCGTTGTCTTTTCTTTTTAATTGATTCCCACCATTAGCAACTACTTTTAGCGCATCAATATCAAGCCCTGAATCGGTTTCATCCAACACAGCAAGTT
>JAWUWD010000146.1:0-9816 GCA_034112085.1 Cyclobacteriaceae bacterium | reverse complement strand
ATTCTACCCCAAGAGATGTCTGTGATATGCAATAATCCATCTACACCACCAAGGTCGATGAATACACCGAAGTTAGTCATGTTCTTGATTACACCTTCTAGGATTTGTCCTTTCTCAAGGTTATTCAATATCTCAGCTTTTTGCTTCTCAAGATCTTTCTCGATCAACACTTTATGAGATACGACTACGTTATCGTTAGTGTAGTTGATTTTCACAACTTTCACTTCCATTTTCTTACCTACAAATACATCAAAGTCTCTAATAGGTTTCACATCGATCTGAGATCCCGGCAAGAATGCTTCTACACCATATACATCTACGATCAATCCACCTTTAGTTCTTCTCTTCACTACACCTTCAATGATTGTATCATTATCAAGCGCACCTTGGATATTCTCCCATGCTTTAACGATCTTAGCCTTTCTTCTAGAAAGCACTAACTGACCACTTGCATTCTCTTGCTCTTCAATATAAACTTCTACTTCGTCACCTAATTTCAAATCAGGCTGATCTCTGAATTCTGCAGCTGATACCAATCCATCAGATTTGAATCCAATGTTAAGAATGATATCTCTGTTATTCAATCCTACGATGATTCCTTTTACTACTTCCTTTTCAGTAATTGTAGTCAAAGTGTCACCATAAACTTGTGCCATACCTTCTTTCTCTTCAGAAGAATAGTCCTCACCGAACCCTTGAGTACCGGCCATATCCCAATCAAAATCATCTCCACTAGGTTCTGCCAATTTCTTTGGTTCAGTTCTCTTAGGATAGACCTTAAAAGCTGGTTTTTCTTCCTTTTCGACAGGTTTCTCTTCAGCTTTAGGAGCTTCAACAGCTACCTCTTCGATTTCAACTGCTTTTTTCTCAGTTTTAGGAGCATCAGGAGCCTTTTCAGCAGCAGTTTTTTTTGTTGCTGCTTTTTTGGTTGTTTCTGCTTTCGCTTCTACCACCTTTTCTACTTTCTCTTCAGTAGTTTCTTTAGCTTTTGCCATAATAATAATCGCTCTATGATTACATGCATTCTACGAGCAACTGGAATGCAAAATAGTTGTAAATAATTCACTTTCGTGAAACCGCCCACTTGAGCGGAGCGCAAAGGTAAGTATATTTATTTATTTATGTGAATGACTTTACAACAAAAAAACTCCTAACCGCAAGGTCAGGAGTTTTGATTAATTTATTGAAACATTCTGTCTATGGAATATCTTCAATTTTAAGCGTTCCTGTAGCGTATTGTAAAAGAATGTCCTGAAATAGCAAATTATATCGTGCACTAGCCATATCAGCTTTTGCTGATACAAACGACTGACTCGCTTGAGTAAATGCCACAAGATCAGAGGCACCTAGGGTGTATCTTTCATTCTCCAAGGAGTATGACAACTCTGCTGCATCTAACTGTGCCTTGGATGCCTCAAAGTTAATAAGTGCATCCTGGTAGTTTTGATGTGCTCGCAATACGTCTGCCTTAACAGTAGATTCAGTATTTGCAGTATTCAATTTTGCATTTTCGTATTGGACTTTTGATTGCATAGCCGATAATCTTGTTGACAGCCCTCCGAATATTGGTATATTGAAAGAAAGACCATAAGTAGTTTGCAAATTATCTTCAAGAAACTGTTGATCAAACGTCCTGTTTTCAAAACCTTTTATATTGTTGTACTGAGAACCATATGAGAAAAATAAATTTAACGATGGTAAATAATTTCCCTTTGTAGATTTAAAGCTGAAATTAGCTGCTTTTTCATTGGATTTCGCTTGTAATAGATCTGCTCTACTATTCAAAGATTGCTCATACAAATTTTCAATAGTATTATCTGATAATGATATTGTATTTACATCCCAATTTGGTTCTGTGACTTCAAAAGATGGCTCATCACTCAATTGAAGCGTCTGTGACAAAGTTAATTTATCATTCCTCAACGTAATTTGAGCTCTAAGCAATTGCAACTCTGCATTTTTCAGCTGAACTTCTTGATTAAATGCGTCTATTTTTGCGCGACTACCTGCCTCAACTTGTTCATTTATTTGCTGTAGTATTTTCTTTTGTGTATCAAGGTTCGCCTGACCTATTGCTAACAATTGGATATCTAATAGGCATTGCAAATATTGATTAGATACTTGTTGAATTACATCCTGATTGGTCCTCTTTATTAAGTGAATTTGAGATTCTAATTCGCTTTTGGATTGTCTATAAGTATTGATTCTATTCATGCCATTGAAAAGTGGCATATTAGCATTTATAGAACCACTCATGAAGTCCACTGTACCATTGATCACACGTCCTTCTTGTTGATTGAAAGAGTTACCGTCATTTCTCCCTAAGTTACCACGAGCGTTGATAGAAGGGCCTAGTTGGGTTAAACTAGAAGTCTTTTGGATATTATTGACATTCAATTGATTAAGCTGTTGCTTCAAATTGATGTTGTTTTTCAAAGCAATATCCACCGCCTCTTTAAATTTCAGTACTTGATCTTGTGCAATGACCTGAGTCAAAGTTGTCACAAGTACTATTATTATTACTATTGAGTTTTTTATTTTTTTGACCTGCATTATTTTTTCACTTTAGTGTCTGACTCTATCTGACCATCTACGATTCTTATTATTCTGTCACTATATGACGCACATTTCTCTGAGTGGCTCACTTGTACAATTGTCATCCCCTCTTCATTAAGTTTCTTGAATATCTCCATGATGTCCTCTCCCTGTTCGGAATGCAAATTTCCAGTAGGCTCATCAGCCAATAGTAACTGCGGTTGCCCAATAATTGCTCTTCCAACTCCAACGAGTTGTTGTTGGCCACCGGATAGTTGCTCTGGGAACAAGTCCTTCTTAGCTACCATTTGAAATCTATCTAGAATCTCAGCAACCATACTCTTGCGCTGAGCAGACTTAACCCCTTTATAAAGTAAAGGCGTCTCTATGTTTTCAAATACCGTAAGTTCATCAATCAAATGATATGCTTGGAAAATAAATCCCAAATGATGCTTATGCATTTCAGATTTTTTGCGATCCTTCATTTTATGTACAGGCTCATCAAAAAAGAAATATTCCCCTTGAGAAGGCTCATCTAGCATGCCAATGATATTCATAAGTGTAGACTTTCCTGCCCCACTTGGCCCCATAATAGTCACGAACTCACCTTGCTCAATATCCAGATCAATACCTTTCAAAATGAATGTTCGCTGAAACCTTGAATCAACGTACTTATCTATATCTCTTAGTTTTATCATTAGCTTATAATTTTCATAAAATCACTTCAGCGTCTAAGCCAATAAGTATGCCAATAGCTACATAGCGTCATACATGGCAACAATCAAGATTCCCATTTCAGAAACGCACACCTTGCGTTCGATATTGAATTCAACTGACCGATATCGGACTAGGCTTTTCATCAAGAAAATAGATGGACTAATAAACTCACCAGAAACACTTCATAAACACCTAAATACCAGTGTCCTAAAACACCCACTCCTTGTATTAGTCCAAAATTCACTATATTTACTTTATTTTTTTAAACTTATACTATTGTCATGTTGAAAAGTACACTCATATCGTCAGCGGTAGGGATGTTGGTATTTTTTAGTGTTCACGCACATCAGGCTCCCAACCAAGTTAATAATATCGAGAGAAAAAGTTTCGTAGTTATTGCGGCTTTTAATTTCAAGTACAATGCTAAAAGGTACACTGAGTATATCCGGGATAAGGATATGAATGCCAATTATGCGTATAATAAACAGCGACAGCTGTATTATGTCTATTCTTTGATTTCAAAGGAAGATGAAAAAGCTAAAGAATTGGTCTGGAAACTTAGGGAAGATTCTGACTTTGATGATGCTTGGGTATTTAGAGGTGAGTTAAAAGGTGATCAAGAAACACCTGAGCTCATTAGGATAGATCTCCCAAAAACCAACAGCACAATTCAGACTCAGGTCAAATCCAATGAAAACATAAGCGAATCAAGTAAAGATGGAATTAAGTCTGACAAGAAAAATATAAGTTCAGGTACCCGTTCGGGATCTGATAGTACAATTAAAGAGACTATCAACTCTGACCAGTCTACTACCACAAGTCTAAAGCCTGTATCAATTGTTACAAAAAGAAAAACAGCAATAAAAGAAGAAGAACCAATAATTAAAGAGCAATATAAGTTGTATATCAATACCGTAAATGCTCAAAAGTTTAAAGAAGTGAGGGGATCTATTGAGATCAGAGATCATCAACGTGATAAGAAGTTAAAGACGGTAACATCTCATAAGTTAGTGGGAATAAATGACCCTAAAAACGGGAGTCATTCGATCAAGATTGTTAGTAGAATCTTCGGGTTTAGACCAATTGAACATGTTATCAACCTTGACAACCCTGTAAACGACTCTACATCAAACTATGTAGAAACTATTGGGGACTCTATTGTAGTTCATTTTGACTTAGAGCGATTGCAAATGGGAGAAATTGCCGTCATGTGGAATGTTTACTTCTTTAAAGATGCAGCAATCATGAGACCTGAATCCAAAAGTGAAGTAAACAGCTTGCTAGCTATGTTGAAAGAGAACGACAAACTAAAAATAAAAATTCACGGACACACCAATGGTAGCTCCCACGGGAAGTTGCTGCACTTGAATCTAAACGATAAAGACTTCTTCTCCATATCTGGCAACCATATGGAAGATACAGGCAGCGCAAAAAAACTATCCGAATATAGAGGATATACTATTCAGCATTATCTTATGGATCAAGGAATAGATGAATCAAGAATGCAAGTCGTTGGATGGGGTGGTAAAAAGATGATGTTTGATAAACACGATACGCAAGCGCGTAAAAATGTTAGAGTGGAAGTTGAAATATTAGAAATTTAACTACCTTTATTACAGACACTTAAGGAGTCAAAAGTGTATTGTACACCTTTTGACTCTTTTTATTTAAGAAAGTATTCTTTCAATGAATAACCTCTTCAAATTTGTAGTATCAGTGATTATCATCTTTGGATTTTCTTCCACCGCTATTAATGCCCAATCAAAATCTGTAAAAGTAGGTTATTACCTAACTGTAGCGGCATACGCAAAGAATAAGGAACATTATGCGAAAGCCTACACAGAAGAAATTCGTGAACTGGGATATGAGGCCAGTTATGATTTCTTCCCTCAGAAGAATTATTACTTCGTGTATATCAAATATTATGACGACTTTAATACTTCAATAAGAGAGTTATACCAAACACGAAAAAATCCAGAGTTTAGTGACAGCTGGGTATATATTGTAAAGCGGTCCGAGGTGATCAAAAAGGCGCTCAACAAAGAAGTAAGTAGTCTCAATGATATGTTTGCAGAGCGATTCGCTACCTCAAAAAAAGAGGTTGAAAAATCATCCTCAGGTAATGACTCAACAAACTATATCCGTTCAACTACCAAAGAAGAACAAGTAACTTTGACAGATCAGGGTGAAGCAGTATTACCCGCATTGATCATCGAAGAACCTACTAATAGTACATCTATAAGTGAAACGCTTCCCACCAAAAATGTATTTTTGAGTCTATTTCATGGTAGAACGAGTAAGGAAGTAAGAGGACAAATTCAGGTTATCGATGGTTCAAATCATTCATTACTCAATAAATATGATGGGAACAGAATAATATCATTACCCGATCCTGATAATGGAAATGGTGAATTGATATTAATAAGTAATGTTTTTGGTTATAAAAAGGTGCAACACAACTTCAACTACTTAAACCCAATTGACGAAGAAGAGTACCCTTACGTAACAAATATAGGAGATACGCTTATTGTCAATTTTGAGTTATCTAGATACACGAAAGGAGACATCATCACCATGTATAATGTATTCTTCTTCAAAGATGCGGCAATCATGCGGCCTCAGTCCAAGTTTGAAATCAATGAACTAGTGAAAATGCTCCAAGAAAATCCTCAAATGAGGATTCGAATTCATGGGCATACAAATGGTAGTGCTGTTGGGCCTATAATAACTATTAATGATAATGCTAGTAACTATTTCTCTCTAACAAGTAATGATAAAAATTCCATAGGTTCGGCAAAAAAATTATCAGCAGAACGAGCCTAAACAATTAAAAGCTACCTCATCGACCATGGTATCACTCAAAAAAATATAGAAATCAAAGCTTGGGGTGGCAAATCAGAAATTCATCACAAACTGAGCAGTCAAGCACACAAAAACATCCGTGTAGAAATAGAAATATTACAGAATTGATCTAGACTATTAGAGTGCTACAATTTTCACTTCAACCCTCCTATCCTCTTCGCTTGAAGAACTAGTGTCTTTCGTTTCTCCGTATCCTTTTGCGATCACCCTTCTCCTAACTATGCCTTGTGTATTAAGGAATGCTAAGACGTTCTTTGCACGTTCGTTTGACAGCTGAATATTTTCATCCTCATCACCATCAGATGATGCGAATCCTGAAATTTCAACACCAAGTCCATCATTGGCCTTCAACACATTCAATACTTGATTTAATGAAGCACTATATTTTGGATCAAGATGACTTTGGCCTGCAGAAAAATAAATCTTAACTACTTTACTGAAAATAGCTGGATCCACTGCAGGTTGAGTTTTGGATTGATTCCTTTGACGCTTGGCCTCTTCAGTCACATACATGGTAGGAAGAGACAGAATAGTTTCTCCATCAATTACTTTCTTTTCAAACTTACTTTCATCACTCTCATCGTAGTAGTATATACGCTTAGCCGCTTGAAGTTTATCACTTTCTATCTTTTCAAAATCAATCTCGTCAGCAGCTGAGGTATGTTCAATCAACTCCAATAGATAATCAATCCCGCCCTGGTCATCTGCTGCGATTAGATCATTCATCAGGTCGTACATATCTATGCTATCATTCTGAACCAATCCTGCTTCATGGTCTTTTCTTTGTTCATTAACACGGTCTTCGTGTGTGTCATAAAAGGCATTCTTAATCTCAACTTGCTGTCCAACAATTACATCAAATTGGGTAATAGTCTTCAAATAGATTTGTTGATACAGTTCATAAAAATAGGTTTGGTTTGGGATATCGATATTGAGCGTATAAGGCAAAAACCCTTCAGACTCTATAATCATATCATAGTTCTTGTTAGGCGGCACAATAATCAAATAACTTCCAGTCTCTGGATCTGGATGATACACGAAGTCCAGTTTCTTATTTGTGTCATTGTCAATCATATATATTTTAGTATTCAAAGGTTTATTAGTACCTGCATCCAATATCTTTCCTTTGAGCATGGTAAGTGGGATTGTGCCCGCATCTTCAGGCATATCCAAGGTGTAAATATCTTGCCCTCCAAGTCCACCCTTTCTATCGGATGAAAAATAACCTTTTCGTCCATCAGCAGTCAAGGTAAAATAATTATCATTGGCTGTAGTATTGATCGGATATCCCATGTTCATTGGCTTTATCCAACTTCCTTTAATAACTTGAGTCTTGAATATGTCTCTTCCGCCTATCGTATTATGCCCTTCGGAAGTAAAGAATAACAATCTCTGATCAGGGTGAATGAAAGGAGCATCTTCGTTATACTTAGTATTTACTTTTGACCCTAGATTAACTGGTTTTCCCCAATTACCCTCTTCGTTCTTTTCAGATTTATAGATATCTAGTCCTCCATAACCACCTTTACGATCACTGGCAAAGTAAATTACTTTGCCATCAGGTGTAATACTGGCAGTACTTTCCAGATAATTAAGATTATTAATAGGTGTACCCATAGTAGTAGGTGCTGTCCAAGAGTCACCTTGCTTATCAATCGTATATAAGTTTCCAGTACCATTAGCTCCTCCGATAAAGATCATCATTTGCTGCCCATCGGAAGACATTCCAGCAGTACCTGCATTATAGTTCGAGCGGACTGTCACCTTTTGTGGGATAGACAGAATGCCACTTGCATTATACACTACGAATATTTCTTCAATAAACTTCTCTCCAGCCCTCGTTTTTCCAGTGTTAGGACGAAGAGCAGTATAAGCAATAACACTCTCATCCGCAGAAACTACGGGATTGTATTCAGTGTATTCAGTATTAATTTGCCCACCCACAAGTTTAACTTTGAAGTCTCTTGTCTGAGAAAGTAAAGTTTGCGCATTTTTAGAAATTTGAATATTTCTATCAATCTTTCTAAGACTGGCCTTATCTCTTGGATCTATAGCCTTCTTATGCTGCTGGAAAGCAGCCATCGCCTCCTTAACCTGATCATCTTCATGATAGGTCTCACCCATGTCAAGATAAAAGTCTCTTGGTTTAGGGTCTAGTCCTTCAGCGTTCTCAAAATATGGAATAGACTTAATGCGTTGATTGATATCATTTTGTTCTTTGTAACACTTCGCTATAGCATAACTGAGCTCTTTACTAGTCGCCCCTGCTTTCTCAGCTTCCAAATATGTTGAAAGTGCTTCAGTGTAATTTTTTATTTTAAAATACTTATCTCCTCTATCTACTAGTTTATTGGCATCACCTTGTGCGAAAATCATCAAAGGCAAAACGACTAGTAATCCAACTACATATATTTTCTTCATAAAAAATTATATTTTATCTACTTCTGTAAAACTCAAAATGGTAATTCAAAATCCTTGAAATTCCGTAAATGACGATTAATTTAGTAATACGTTGCATTTTACCATTAATCTGAATACATAGCAAGCAAAATGAATACCATTGACACTATATTAGAAAGGTTGAGCTCATTTTGGAACATTTTGTCCGAAATATTCGCCATTCCAATATTTTCAATAGGTAGCACATCGATTACATTTTCTCTGATATTCTATTTTGTTTTTTCCGGGTTGTTACTGCTTTTCTTTTCTAGAAAACTGAGAAATATTCTCGTAAATCGAATTCTTAAAAAATATGGATTGGAGTATGGAACCAGTAAATCGGTAGGGACCATATTCTATTACTTTTTGCTAATCATTGGACTATTCATAATCATTCAAGCCACAGGCTTAGATCTAACAGGACTTAGTCTTATCGCAGGAGCCTTAGGTGTCGGAATTGGATTTGGGCTGCAAAATATCACCAATAATTTCATATCAGGTATCATTATATTATTCGAACGCCCGATCAAAGAAGGAGATCGAATTGAAGTAGGAAATGTCCGTGGAGATGTAGTGAAAATATCAGCCAGAGCAACAACTATATTGACGAATGACAACATTTCCATTATTGTACCAAATTCCGAATTCATAAACGCAAGTGTGATCAACTGGAGCCATAATGACCGCAATGTGCGTTTTCAGTACCCAGTCGGAGTTGCCTACAAAGAAGACCCTAAGTTTGTCAGAAGACTATTATTAGAGGTTGTCAGTGAAAACCATGGCGTACTCAAAAAACCATCTCCGGATGTCTTATTTGAAGATTTTGGCGATAGTAGCCTCAATTTCAAGCTTTCGGTATGGACATCAGACTACATCGACAAACCTATGATATTGAAAAGTCAACTCTATTTTGCCATCTTTAAAAAATTCCGAGAAAATAAAATTGAGATCCCATTTCCACAAAGGGATCTCAACTTGAAATCAGGCTTTGAGTTGCCTAATCAAGCACCTTTAGATAAAGGTTGAAAAAAAATTATACAAATTCTCAACACCGTATTTTATTAATTAAATTCGCATCAAAACCCATCTGGTCCTAACCTACAACCTAACGCTAATGACTACTCCCGTTGAAATCTCTGAATTACCCAAAATCGCCTCTCAAGTAAGACGTGATATCCTAAGAATGGTACATGCCGTGAACTCAGGTCACCCTGGAGGATCACTTGGATGTACTGAGTATTTTGTAGCAATGTACTTCCACTT